>NZ_CEWDCG010000019.1:0-23782 GCF_982436375.1 Coprobacter sp.
ATATGCAATTTTCAATTTTGAATAATTTTATATTGATATTATTTTTAGAAGTTTCTAATTTTAAAAATTAAAAAGTTGATAATTAGTTATATATAAATTTTATTGATATAAAAAGTTTTCAAAAATAGAAATTGTATTGTTATATAAGAAATAAATTTTTACCTTTACATCGGTATTCAGAGATAATAAAAACGATATAAAAATAAATTTTAGTCTCAAAAAAAATGATACAGACAGTAGTAAAACGCGATGGACGTATCGTGGGTTTCAATGAAGAAAAAATTATTGCAGCTATTCGTAAGGCGATGTTGCATACCGATAAGGGTGAGGATATGAGTTTGATTCGTCAGATCACCGATCGTATCGTATGTCGGGGAAGCGAGCAAATGAGTGTGGAAGCAATACAGGATTGTGTCGAAGTGGAACTGATGAAAAGTAGCCGTAAAGATGTAGCCCAGCGTTATATTGCTTATCGTAATCAAAGGAGTATTGCCCGCAAAGCGAAAACCCGCGATATTTTTCTTGAAATTATAGAGACTAAATCAAACGATATAACTCGCGAAAATGCCAATATGAATGCTGATACTCCGGCAGGTATGATGATGAAATTCGCAAGTGAGACTACAAAACCTTTTGTAGATGACTATTTATTGAGTGAAAGAGTCAAAACGGCAGTAAGAGATTCATATATCCATATACATGACAAAGATTATTATCCTACTAAAAGCCTCACGTGCGTACAACATCCGTTAGATAAGATTTTGAAAAACGGATTTTTTGCAGGACATGGGGAGTCCAGGCCGGCAAAACGAATAGAGACGGCAAGTATTTTGGGGTGTATTTCTTTGGAAACGGCTCAAAACGAGATGCATGGCGGACAGGCGATTCCGGCTTTCGATTTCTATTTAGCTCCGTTCGTAAGAAACAGTTTTATCGAAGAAATAAAAGTAATTTCCGATATGAACGGTGTTGATTATTCTCATCTTTATCAAGTGGATTTGGATGACTATATTACCCGTTCTCTTGATGGTCTTACAGGGGATGCACGTGTCGTGCAGCATGCAGTCAACCGCACGGTAAGTCGGGTGCATCAATCTATGGAAGCTTTTATTCATAACATGAATACGATTCATTCTCGGGGAGGCAATCAGGTGGTGTTCAGCTCTATTAATTACGGAACCGATACTTCGGCCGAAGGGCGTTGCATCATTCGTGAATTGCTGGGATCTACGTATGAAGGTGTAGGTAACGGGGCTACAGCTATTTTTCCCATACAGATATGGAAGAAAAAACGTGGAGTAAGTTACTTGCCGGAAGACAGGAATTATGACCTTTATAAATTGGCATGTAAGGTAAGTGCCCGTCGTTTTTTCCCTAATTTCTTGAATCTGGATGCAACTTTCAATAATCATGAAGAATGGTGTATCGATGATCCGGAGCGTTATAAATATGAAGTGGCGACAATGGGATGTCGTACCCGCGTTTTTGAAAATCGTTTCGGAGAAAAAACATCGATAGGACGCGGAAATATTTCTTTTACGACAATCAATATCGTTCGGTTGGCGATAGAATGTATGAATATTCGAGACAAAAGCGAACGGATTGCTCGTTTTTTTGCTAAGCTGGATGAAGTGCTCGAGATTACCGCACTGCAACTTCACGAGCGGTTCGAGTTTCAGAAGACGGCCTATGCCAAACAGTTTCCTTTGTTGATGTCCGCTTTGTGGAATGGATGTGAGAAGTTGAAGCCGAATGATACGATAGCATCGGTTATTAATCAAGGAACTTTGGGTATAGGTTTTATCGGATTGGCGGAATGTCTGGTTGCTCTTGTCGGTAAACATCACGGAGAAGATGCTTCTGCTCAAGAATTGGGATTGCGTATTATTACCTATATGCGTGATCAGGTAAACCGTTTTTGTGATCAATATCAGCATAATTACAGCGTATTGGCTACACCGGCTGAAGGATTGTCCGGAAAATTTACGGCAAAAGACCGTCAGACATTCGGTGTTATTCCGGGAGTTACAGACCGGGATTATTATACCAACTCGAATCATGTTCCGGTGTATTATAAATGCAGTGCAAGACATAAGGCCGAAATAGAAGCTCCTTACCATGACTTGACTCGTGGCGGACATATATTTTATGTCGAAATAGACGGGGATGCTACACATAATCCTGAGGCAATCATGGCTGTTGTCGATATGATGGATAAATATAATATCGGTTACGGATCGGTAAACCATAATCGTAACCGCTGTATGCAATGCGGCTATGAAGATGCTTCTGCCGGACTCGATACCTGTCCTCATTGCGGTAGCAAAGAGATAGACCGGCTTCAGCGGATTACGGGTTATCTGGTGGGAACGACAGACCGTTGGAATCATGCAAAGTTGTCTGAACTTAATGATCGTGTCGTTCATGATTGATTATATATATATATTGGATATTGTCGAAGATACGACTGTCGACGGACCGGGGTTGCGTACCTCGGTCTATTCGGCCGGTTGTCCGCATCGTTGTCCGGGTTGTCATAATCCTCAGTCATGGGATATTTGTAACGGAAAAAAAATGTCGTTGAATGAAATTCTTTCCGTAATAAAAAGCAATGATTTCGACAATGTGACTTTTAGCGGCGGTGACCCGTTCTTTCAGCCGGAAGCTTTTACCGAATTAGCACGTCGTATAAAAGAAGAAACCTCTAAAAATATATGGTGCTATACCGGATATTTATATGAGGAGATCGTTGCTTCTGCCCGTTTATCCCTCCTATTGCCATATATAGATGTATTGGTTGACGGTAGATTCGTAGAAACGCAGAAAGATACCTCCTTATTTTTTCGGGGAAGTCGCAACCAGCGACTTATCGATGTGCCTGTTTCATTGCGGCAAGATCGTGCAGTAGAGTTCGTGTATGATCCCGTTTCTGTTTAAGCTTGTTTAGGAGATTGTCTAAAATACGATCTCCAATTCACTATTGGCTTTTACTTTCAATTTCAGTTCTTCTTCTGAAAAATCGAAATAATCGAGGACTTTATCGGGATGGGCGAGAGCGGGCATCCATGATTCAGGTAAAATCGTCAACTCCCTTTCGAAAAAGTCGATGAGTTTCTTATTCTCCGTATTGCGGCCTTTCAGTTTTATTTGAGCTACCGAACCGTCACAAGTTATGACGAAACGCAATGTATCTCCGGAAAGATCGATATTATTCAGTTGTTGGTATTTCTCTTTATTTTGGTTCAATTCATTGCGTATAAATAAAAGACTTGCTTGCTGCGATTTGAATTTTTTAATATCATATATAGCCGAATCGGTGTATTCATTGCATATTCTGGGAGACCATAATTGCGGGTCGTTGTGATGTTTAGGGGATAGAGATAATACGTCGGATACATCCATTTTTACTTTTGAAGTATCTTTTTTGCATACGAGCCAGGAAATAAACGGTTCGAGTGTTTTATCTTGTGACTGTTTCACCCCGAAAAATCCGGAATAAGCTTCCATTTTTTTAGTTGTTCGGTTAAAATAATTTATCCATTTGATGTCTATTTGCGATAAACCGGAGGGAAAACTTTCAGTTCCTAATGTAGATAATTTGTAATCGTTTCCATGTAAATAGGGATTCAGGCGATATACCAACTCGTATTTACCCTTTCCTTCGGAAGTATATCCTAAAAAATCCTCTCCCGTTGTCGGTAAATATGGAAAAAACTTGATAATCCAACCCGATATATAGAATGCTCCGTATTCTGCGGCATCTTTATATATGGAATCCCAGAATGAAACATTGATTTTGTCATCGAAAACATTGATAAACTCTTTTATTATAGGTCTAAGTTCCTTTCCCCACCATGTTAATCCGAGTTTATCCAAATCCGACAGATGATCGAATATCCATATCCAGTCTTCTTTGTTTCCCGTAATCGTTATTTGCGGAATGCCGCATCCGGTTTCTCCTACATAAGAGAATTTCTTTTTGTAACTTTCCAGAAGGGTTATTTGGTAAACGGTTGTCTGAACTGGGGTTGTGGTCGAAAAGTTCGGAACAAAGAAATCATAAAGGTCGTTACGGGTATGATTTTTTGTTTCATTGCAAAAATCCTTTATCAATGTTCCCCAATATCTTGCATTGTTTTCGAGGCTGTCGTTTCGAATGATAAGTTCTTCTTTCTTTTCATCTGTAAAGATGATATTTTTAAGAGAATCATAATGTTGGTTTATGTGTATCGATGTCGCCTGACAGATTAATGTCCAGATATGATCCGGACTCAGTTTCAGCGGCCTGTGTTCGTCATAGCAATATTGTAAAGTTTCTATAAATCCATTGTCTCGGGTATATATGAGGCGTTCATTTTTATGTTCATCCGGTAAAAAAGATATTTTTTTCTCTATTTTCAACTCCATCATATCTTTTACCGGATATGTCTTTAGTAAAGAGTCTGCCGGTTTTACGGAAGAAACATTAAAAGTTACTCCATTAACGGTGGTATCGATCGTATTCTGTATTTTGATAATTTGGGCAGAGTCGGAGGGTTCGGTGCTTTTGGACTGAGAACCGGACTTACCATTACATGCAAAGAGTATAACCGTTAGAAAATATAATATCGAATAGTTTTTCATGTATAGAGATTGTATTATGGATTCTTAATTTTACAAAAATAAGAAAAATAAATTATTATGCAATAAGAGTGATGATAATATGTTTATAGTCAAAAAAATACGGCTGTCCGAAATTTCAGACAACCGTAGAGCTCCGTAAATACACCATTAATAATTATCTCGTTTAGGTTCGAAAAAATCTTTCGGATGCAGACATGCCGGACATTTTTCGGGAGGAGTTTTTCCTTCGTGAACGAAGCCGCAGTTCCGGCATTGCCATTTAATGGGCTCTTCGCGTTTGAATACCATTCTATCTTCTACCCGAGCAAGCAGTTTGCGATAACGCCATTCATGGAACTCTTCCACTTTGGCGATCATCTTAAACGCTGTGGCAATATCTTTAAATCCTTCATCGGCAGCTATTCCTGAGAAATCGGCATATAGAGAAGACCATTCGAGCTTTTCCCCTTCTGCTGCTTCCAGTAAGTTTTGAGCTGTATTGCCGACAGGTCCGGTAGGATAGTCGGCAGTAATCATTACCATACCACCTTCAAGATAATCGAAAAAACGTTTTGCATGAGCCTTTTCTTGATCTGCAGTTTCAAGAAAAATTCCGGAAATCTGTTCATAACCTTCTTTCTTAGCTACCTCTGCAAAAATAGAATAGCGATTTCTTGCCTGAGATTCACCGGCGAAAGCTTTCAATAAATTTTGTTCTGTGATCGTACCTTTAATTGTTTTCATACAAAAATAATTTATGCTGTTTGAGAATGAGCTGTCTTTGAAGAAATTCCGGTTTGGGGTGTTTCTTAGAAATAACATATTAAAACAAGAAAAGGTTTACGAAAATTTGAACGACTTCTTAAATAGTCTCTGAAATGAGATTTATTCTATTTTATTTACAATTTATCGGGCTTGATAATAATCTGTGTCCTATCCGGCAATACAGACATTTTTTAGGCACGCAATAGGCTGTATGTAGCTGTATCAGAGCTTGACTGTCGAGTGCATTATCGGTTTTGATTCCCGCTTGAGAAAAATATCGGATTATTCTGTTTTGTTCGGCTTTTATATTTTCCAACAGATTCATAGCCCGTTCGTTATAAACCTCATTCCCTGTTTTTACTCCATAAGCATATAATAGCGGGGCTACCGTATTGATCAGCAAAATATCTACGGCACTTTTCCCTAAAGCTTTAGGCCGTTGTGGTGACGGTTGTCCGAAAGAGTAATGAGTATCCCAATACCCGTTTAGGTAGAGATCGAACAGTCGTCGGAAAGATTTCTCATCTTTAGTTTCACGAATTTGGGTAAATAGAGAAAATCCTTGATGAATAAGTTGTGCCAATAAAGCGATTCGCTGATGAGGAAAATTTGCCGGACGCAATCGGGCGAATTTCCAACATTCCGGATTTAGAGGAGAAAGTCCGAATTTATTTTTGAGAAATGCATATTCGTTTACCATTCTTTGGTAATAAGCATCATTCGGGAAATGTTCCGGATCGAGTAATCCGGCTTGCCCGAAAAGAAAAGCTTCGATTTGGAACAGAGAGTCGGCATGTTTTTGCATGAACAGTAAGGGCAAGCTGCGGGCAAGCCTTTCGAAAGCATCGCTATTGGTTCCGAAACCCAAACTTCGAGATAAAGTAATGTAGCATACTTCTTCCCAATTTCCTCTATAAGATTCTAACCAGTTGCATATCCGTCGGGCTTTTTCTTGAAGGCGTTCCATCGCTAAAGACGTTATCCAGTCGGTTAAAAAAAGAGGCGGTAGTTCATGCAAACGGTCTCCGCAGGGAAGAAAGGAGTTTTGATGGATTAATAATTCATAATTGTCTTTAATTATGTCCGGATACCGTATTATAAGTTGGGGGATAATTTCTCCGGTAGAACGAACAATTTCTGCATCGTTGTTTTCTATAACATGTAATATTACCGAATCGTAAGATTTATCGTGGTTATGGTTATGAAGTTTCCAGTCGGAGGCGTTTTTATGTATTTCGACATTTCCTGCCCATAACTTTTCTCCTATACGAATTTTGGCATTGAAAAAGTCCGGACCGGAGTCTGAGTTTCGGTGTCCCGGATCGATAATTTCTATCTTTTCGCCTTTTGTCGTAAGTAAGTTCCGGTTATCGAAAAGGCGATGTTCCCAAACGTAATATAATAACTTTTCCATTGAATCATAATTTTGATGCTCAAAAGATTATCCGAATGTTATGAATTGTCGGAAAAAATCTTTGAGTTCGAAATTTCAGATTGAATTTATTATATTTGCAAATTAAAGAATATCCGGTAAAAACCGGATGATTTGTGAGATGTTTTAAAACAGAAATAGAACAGATGAAAATAGCGTTAATAGGTTACGGAAAGATGGGGCATGCGATTGAACAAATAGCCTTTCAGCGAGGACATGAGATCGTTTCTGTCATTGATGTGAATAATCAAGAAGATTTTACGTCTGATGCGTTCAAAAGTGCCGACGTAGCCATAGAGTTTTCTATGCCGGCCGTGGCGATGGATAATTATCGCAGGGCTTTTGCTGCCGGAGTTCCGGTCGTTTCGGGTACGACTGGTTGGCTTGAACATCTGCCTGAAATAAAAGAAGCTTGTAAAGCCGGACAAACATTTTTTTATGCTTCGAATTTTAGTTTAGGAGTAAATATCTTTTTCGCACTCAATAAATATCTGGCAAAAATTATGAATGATTTTCCGGCTTATGATGTGAGAATGGTAGAAACACATCACGTTCATAAGTTGGATGCTCCCAGCGGTACGGCGATTACGTTGGCGGAAGGTCTGATCGATAATATAGAACGAAAAAATAAATGGGTTGAAGGGAAAGAACCTGCAGAAGATGAGATCGGAATCTGTTCGGTAAGAGAAGGTGAAGTTCCGGGAATACATACGGTTATTTACGAATCGGATGTAGATACGATCAGCATAACTCATGACGCCAAAAGTCGTATGGGATTTGCTTTAGGTGCAGTGATTGCCGCAGAGTTTACTTGTGGGAAAAAGGGCTTTTTGACAATGCAGGACATGCTTAAATTTTAAGAACAACATTAATATACGATTATAATGGAAGAAGAAAAAACAACTATATCCCCGGAAAAGGAAAAATCAATAAAAGGGCGTTTTTCCGGTGTACGCAAAAGCCGGTGGATACGTTTTTCGATAGCATGTATCATCTATATAGCTTTTGCGATATGGCTCGATAATTATTATATTTTGCCGGGGCTGTTGGTTTTGCTCGATATATATATTACCCGATTTATACCTTGGACATTTTGGAAGAAGTCGAAAAATAAGGCTACTCGTAAAACGATGGAGTGGGTCGATGCCATTTTGTATGCTTTGGTTGCTGTTTATCTGATCAATACTTTCTTTTTTCAAAATTATAAGATCCCGTCTTCTTCTCTCGAAAAGACCCTATTGGTCGGTGATTATTTGTTTGTCAGTAAGTTAAGTTTCGGACCTCGTGTCCCGAACACTCCTTTATCTTTTCCGCTGGCGCAGCATACAATGCCGGTTATCAACACAAAGTCCTATATAGAGTGGCCGCAATGGCCTTATCATCGTCTGAAAGGTTTGGGACAGGTAGAACGCAACGACATCGTCGTGTTTAATTTTCCGGCAGGCGATACGGTGGCATTAAAGGTTCAGAATCCCGATTATTATACACTTTGTTATAATGAAGGTTGGGAAACAGTAAACAATAATAAGGCGGTTTTCGGTGATATCGTTTATCGTCCGGTAGATCGTCGAGAAAATTATGTGAAACGCTGTATAGGAATGCCCGGAGATAATTTTGAAATTCGTAATAATCAAGTGTATATCGATGGAAAGCCGTTGAAAAATCCTAAAGAAATGCAGCTTAATTATTATGTAATGACCAGTAGTCCGGATATTCGGTTGGGAGAATCTAACTTCAGAGAATTGAATGTCAGTGAAGACGATCGTTTCCTCGTTAGTGGAGATCGTGGTTATGATAATGTTCTTGAATATTTGGGTTTTCCGAGAAATGCCGATATGGGATTCAATCCGGTTTATCGTCTTCCTCTTACTCAAGAAGCTTTAAATAAGCTGAAAAGCTATAAATTTATAACAAAAATAGTTCCCGAACCGGGAGATTTCGGTGGAGATACGTATCCTTTAGGATATTATAAGAAATGGACCCGTGCCGATTACGGGCCGGTTTGGATTCCCGAACGGGGTGCTGTATTGAAACTTACGCAAGACAATTTGCCTATTTATGAACGGGTGATTCGTAATTATGAGGGAAATGATTTGCAGGTAAAAGAAGATGGCAAGATCTATATAAATGGGAAAGAGACCGATATGTATCAATTTAAGATGAATTATTACATGATGCTCGGCGATAACCGGGATAATTCGGCGGACAGTCGTAGCTGGGGATTTGTCCCTGAAGATCATATAGTCGGCAAACCATTGTTTGTGTGGCTGTCTATTGATAAAGATAGAGGCTGGTTTGACGGACGCATTCGTTTTGATCGTTTCTTCAAATGCGTGACAAAGGATTGATGATTCATGAAGGAGAGGGGCGTACAGGAAGGGAAAATTCCATGGAAGCTGATTGTCGGAATTATATTGTCGGTGTGGCTTTTGCGGACTTTTTGTGCCGAATCGTTTCGTATCCCTGCCAATCAAATGGAAAATACTTTGTTAGAAGGCGATCATCTTTGGGTTTGGAAAAGCAGTTACGGTGTACGTGTGCCTCAAACCCCAGTTTCATTACCGTTTTGTTATGATACGATTCCCGGTACGAAAATCCGGTCATATATCTCTTTGGGAATCCCGGAAATGTATTTTTTCAGAAAGTTCCCTAATCGTAATGATATTGTCGTTTTTAATATTCCTTCTTTAGAAAAGAATATTCCGGTAGATCGAAAAAAAATTGCGGTTGCACGTTGTATCGGATTTCCCGGGGATACGGTAAGTTTTCAAAATGGGGTTTTACGTATTAATGGTAACTTCGTTTCTCAGCCTTCCCGTGCAATTGCTGCTTATTTCTGCGCCGATTCGGTAAAGTCGGTGATAGATTCCTTGTTTTTAAAGTTGAATATCACTCCTGTTTCAACGAAAATCGAGAAAAAAAGTCTCTATTTTTTGTCTCGTTATGACTATTTTAGAGTCAAGAACCTATTGGCTTCTCCTGATCTTTTACAAGAAGTTAATCTTGATCGCAATAATTTTCGGGTCGTACTTCCTTTGTTTGGGGAAGCTACATCGGTGAATGCCGAAAACGCTTCATTTATTGCCCGGTTGATGAGTGCGTATGAAGGAAGAGATGTAGAGGTGCGTGACGGAAGAATCTATGATGGTGAAACCGAAATAGTTTCATATCGTTTTGCTCAGCCTTACTATTGGGTATTGGCAGATAATCGTGAAATGGGAACAGATTCGCGAAGCTTCGGTGCTCTTCCTCATTCTCATTTGGTGGGTAAAGGTAGCCGAGTCTGGCTTTCTTTCGATTCGGGAAAGCCTTTTTATAAAGCTTTTCGTATCGACCGTATTTTTAAAGTTCTTTGATTATGACTTCAGCTTGTCTTTCTACAGCTTATTTAGCTCCGGTTTCTTATTATAAAACATTGTGTAACCGAGATCATATAATTGTGGAGAAATGCTGTAATTATGTAAAGCAAACTTATCGTAACCGATGTAATATAATTAGTGCAAACGGGTTGATTCCTCTTTCTGTTCCAGTGATCAAGCCCGATACGGCGAAGTGTCTTACTCGGGATATTCGCATTTCCGACCATGATAATTGGCAACACATGCATTGGAATGCTATTGTTTCGGCATACGGTTCTTCTCCTTTTTTTGAGTATTATCAAGATGATATTATTCCATTTTTTGAAAAAAAATTATCCGGGACATTCCTATTCGACTTGAACGAGTCTTTGCGGGAAACAATATGCAGATTGTTAGAAATAACGCCCAATGTTGTTTATAGCGGTGAATATGTTGATTATACAGGAAGCGAAACAGATGATTTCAGAGATGTGATACATCCTAAAAAAGAGATTGATAAAAGATTTCATCTGCAACCGTATTATCAGGTCTTTTCATCGAAGTTGGGTTTTATACCCGATGCCAGCATTCTCGATTTGCTGTTTAATATGGGACCTGAGTCTCAACTTGTGCTTTATGATCGGATATAATTGTCGAAACAAAATGCAAAGAAGACCTTGACCGAATTTCTTTATCGGAGAATTTAAACAGTCAAAGAGACGGCTGAATATTTTTGTTTGAAAACTATTACCTTTGCATCGAAAAATTCATGAATTTTTCCGTTGAGATGACTTTTGACACAAGATGCGGAAAATTATTGTGCTAAATCGAAAGTGTTATGATGAAGGATAAGTTGTGGACTCGAAGTTTTTTAGCGGTTGCCGGGGGTAATTTTCTTCTGTTTTTTGCTTTTTATCTGTTGTTGCCTGTGCTGCCTATGTATTTGATGGAACAATTCGGGTCGAATAAGACGACTGTGGGAGTTATACTTTCCTCCTATACGATAACAGCTCTTTTTGTCCGTCCTTTTGCAGGATACATGGTCGATACATTTCCCCGGAAGCCGTTACAGTTAATTTGTTATGGGGTGTTTACTCTATTTTTCGGCGGATATTTACTTGCCGGGACACTGCTTCTTTTTGCCGTAATAAGGGCGATGCACGGCCTGGCATTCGGTATGGTGACTGTTTCGAACAGTACTGTGGCGATCGATGTCATGCCGTCTTCACGCCGAGGGGAAGGAATAGGATATTATGGAGTAAGCAGTAATTTGGCAATGGCAATGGGACCTACCGTATCATTATATATATTGGATGCATTCCGCAATTATGATTCGATATTTTTATTATCCTTGTTTTCCTGTATATTGGGTTTCTTTTTGGTTACTACCATAAAAATGCCGTTGAAACAGCGTTCCGTTGAGATACAGCCGGAAAAAGAACATGTCTCTCTCGACCGTTTTTTATTGGTAAAAGGGGTATCCGGAGCGATCTCTCTTTGCCTTCTCTCGTTCAGTTACGGAGTCCTTTCTACTTATCTGGCTATATATGGGAAAGAGGAGGTAGGAATAGACTCGGGAACAGGATTATATTTTATGCTTATGGCTTTCGGTCTTATATTTTCTCGGCTTACTACCGGAAAATATTTGAATAAAGGATTGATCGTCAATATGATAACGGTTGGGATTGTATTCCTTGTTATCGGTTATTCTGTTTTTATCTTTCTGAAATCTCCTGTGGGATATTATTTTTCTGCTGCTGTTTTAGGAATGGGATACGGTTTGATTTGTCCTTCATTTCAGAATCTTTTTATCAATTTAGCTACTCATAGTCAAAGAGGTACTGCAAATTCTACATTTTTTACCGCATGGGACTTGGGGTTAGGCCTAGGAGTCTTGATCGGGGGAAGCATTGCCGATATGTCGGATTATACCGCAGCTTATACGTTTGCATTGGTATTGGTGGTGTTAGGATTCTTTTTCTTCCGCCATATCGCAGGCCCTTATTTTGAGAAAAATAAGTTGAGATAATATTTTGTTAAAAAAAACGAATTAAAATGCCGTAATTCGTTTATTATTTGTTATTTTGCCTCAAATTTCGGGTAAAAGTGTACTTGCGTTATTTTAGTTATAATTGAAGTATTGCGGGAGTCTGAGAATAAGAGAGATAGAAAATAAAACAAAATATATCATCAAGCGGTAAAGTCATATCGGTTATCCGGTTTCTGAATTTTTTTAAGACTATCGATGTTTCTGTATCACTCTATTTTTTAGATTTCTTTCCTGAGCTTTTCAATGCTGTATTTTTGAATTATTACGAATAAAGTAATGAGCGAATCGAAATCCGGACGACATATTACGTTCTTTAATGCGCGCCTGACTTCTACTATCAGTATTTCCTTGGTACTTTTTATCTTGGGAATTGTTGTTCTTATGGGTATATTGGCAACGCGTCTTTCGATGTATGTAAAAGAAAACATGGGATTTTCCATTGTTTTGAAAGAGAATGTGAAGGAGTCGCAGGTGAAAAAGTTACAAAAAAAACTTGATATAGCTCCTTATGTAAGAGCGACTCAATATATATCGAAAGAAGATGCTTTAAAAGAGTTGGAGGTCGAATTAGGGGAAAACCCGAAAGATTTATTGGGCTTTAATCCGTTGCAAGCCTCTATCGAAGTAAAACTTCGTTCGGATTATGCTCATCCTGATAGTCTGGTGTGGATCGAGAAAGGATTAAGAAAAGGAACTGTTGCGATCGATGATATAGTTTATCAAAAAGATCTGATACAACTGGTAAATGACAACATTCGTCGTATAAGTTTTATGCTTTTGGGATTAGCTGTCGTACTGATGCTCATATCGTTCGCCTTGATCAGTAATACAATACGTCTCGGCGCTTATTCTAAGCGTTTTATTATTCATACTATGAAGTTGGTAGGAGCGACTCCTGCATTTATTCGCAAACCTTTCATCATATCCAATATTATAAACGGAATTATAGGTGCGTTTATAGCAATGGCTTTACTCTCCGGATGTGTCTATTATCTGCTGACCGAATTTGATAATCTGTACACATTGATCGATATCAGCTCCCTTTTTTGGGTGTTTGTGATTGTCCTTTTATTGGGAGTTGTACTTACTGCGATTTCTGCGTGGTTTGCTGTAAATCGTTATATCCGGATGGATCGGGATAATTTATATTATGTTTAGAACCATAGAAAATAAATATAGATGGATACAAAAGATTTTGCATTAGGAAAACAGAACTTGATTTTGATCGGTATCGCTTTTGCTGTGATTATTTTAGGGTTTGCTTTGATGGCAGGTCCCGGATCTACACCGGAACATTATAATCCGGATATTTTCAGTTTCAGACGTATCGTATTAGCTCCCGGTATTGCGTTTGCCGGATTTGTGTTTATGATTTATGCAATCATGAAAAAATCGAAATAAAACGCAGTACGATAAGTATATGGAAGAATTAAGTTGGTTTCAGACCATTATTATAGCGATTGTAGAAGGATTGACCGAGTTTCTTCCGGTTTCTTCTACCGGTCACATGATCATTACCCAGAATATGTTGGGTGTCCCGAGTAGTGACTTCGTAAAAGCATTTACCGTGATTATACAGTTTGGGGCGATCTTGTCGGTAGTCGTGTTGTATTGGAAACGGTTCTTTAAGTTGAATCCTTGTAAAATATTCGATTCTGAGGCCGTTTCCGGAAAAACCGGATCTGCCCGATGGGTGGAATACGGCAGACGGTTTTTATATAAATACGATTTTTACTGGAAGCTGTTAGTTGCTTTTATACCTGCTGCGTTTTTCGGATTATTGTTCAGTGACAAAATAGACGAGATGCTCGAAAGCGTTACGGTTGTCGCCGTTATGTTGGTTATCGGTGGTGTTGTAATGTTGTTTGTTGATAAGTGGTTTAACAAAACGACACCCGATCAGACAATGACGCTGAAAAGAGCATTCAATGTGGGGCTGTTTCAGTGTATTGCTATGATTCCGGGAGTATCTCGTTCGATGGCGACGATTGTCGGAGGTATGGCTCAGAAAATGACTCGTAAAAATGCGGCCGAATTTTCTTTCTTTCTGGCCGTTCCTACCATGTTTGCAGCTACGGCATATAAATTGTTGAAACTATTGACTTCTGAAAATGGAATGCAGGTATTGCAAGATAATTTATTGACTTTGATTGTAGGTAATGTGGTAGCGTTTATCGTGGCTTTACTGGCGATTAAATTTTTTATCAGTTTTGTAACGAAATACGGATTTAAAGCGTTCGGATATTACCGTATTATTGTAGGAGGTATCATCATTGTGCTGATGTTGTTAGGGTATAATTTGGAAATAAGCTGATGAATTTTTTAGAAGGAGAAGTTCTCTATTTCGATAAGCCTTTGTATTGGACCTCTTTTAAGTTGGTTAAGATTGTGCGTACGCGCATATCGCGGAAGTTGAAAATAAAAAAGATAAAAGTCGGGCACGCCGGAACTCTTGATCCGTTGGCTTCAGGAGTAATGATAATTTGCACCGGGAAAGCGACGAAGTTGATAGAGAGTTTTCAGTACCAGACAAAAGAGTATGTCGCAACTTTACAGTTAGGAGCAACAACACCCTCTTTTGATCGGGAGACAGAAATAGATGGGGTTTATCCGACGGAACATATAACCCGTGAAGGAGTAGAAACGGTTTTAAGGCAGTTTGTCGGTTCTATTCAACAAGTTCCTCCGGTTTATTCCGCATGTAAGATCGACGGACGGAGAGCCTATGATTTTGCACGTAAAGGTGAAGATGTCGAACTGAAAGCGAAAGAGCTTGTTATAGATGAGATAGAGTTGCTCGAGTATCAGTCTGATATAATAAAAATCAGAGTGGTTTGCAGTAAGGGAACTTATATACGGGCTTTAGCACGGGATATCGGACAGGCGTTGGGTAGTGGGGCTCATTTGATCGGTTTGGTTCGTACCCGGGTAGGAGATGTCTGTTTGGAAGATTGTTTGCAAGTCGACCAGATCGATGAATTGGTCGAAAAGGCTGTTGTTACAGAAGTTGATAATAAAGAAGAAATAAAGTAGAATATTCCGGCATGAAGTGATGTCCTCTTAAAATAGGACAGTGCTTTTTCGGAGATAAAATTGATATACAAATGAAATTATCGCAATTCAAATTTAAGCTTACCGAGGAGCAAATAGCTAAATACCCGGCAAAAAACAGAGACGAATCGCGTTTGATGGTTGTGCACCGTAATACCGGTGAAATAGAACATCGTATATTCAAGGATATACTTGAATATTTTGACGATAAAGATGTTTTTGTTTTTAACGATACAAAAGTCTTTCCGGCAAGATTATATGGGAATAAAGAAAAGACAGGTGCGAAGATCGAAGTATTTTTGTTGCGTGAATTGAATGAGGAAAATCGTTTGTGGGATGTATTGGTTGATCCGGCACGAAAAATCCGCATCGGGAATAAGCTATATTTCGGTGAAGACGATTCTATGGTTGCCGAGGTCATAGATAATACGACATCGAGGGGACGTACTTTGCGTTTCTTGTTTGACGGTACTCATGAAGAATTTAAGGAAGCTCTTTATAAGTTGGGAGAAACCCCGCTTCCCCGCTACATAAATCGTCCTGCCGAACCGGATGATGTAGATCGTTACCAGAATATTTTTGCAAAAAACGAAGGCGCTGTTGTCGCTCCGGCTGCCGGACTGCATTTTAGCCGAGAGCTGTTGAAACGAATGGAGATAAAAGGAATAGAGAGCGGATTCCTTACACTTCATTCCGGCTTGGGAAATTTCCGTGAAATAGATGTAGAAGATCTTACCAAGCATAAAATGGATTCGGAGCAAATGTTGGTAACGCCAGAGTTGGTTGCTTTTGTAAATAAGGCAAAAGACGAAAATCGGCAAGTTTGTGCTGTGGGAACGTCCGTGATGAGAGCTATCGAAAGTACGGTAAGTACCGATGGTCACATGAAGCCTTATAGCGGTTGGACTAACAAGTTCATTTTCCCGCCTTATGATTTTACAGTAGCAACCAGTTTGGTCAGCAATTTCCACATGCCGCTTTCTACTATGTTGATGATGGTAGCTGCATTCGGAGGGTATGATCTCGTACTTGATGCGTATGACAAGGCATTGAAAGAAGGTTACCGGTTCGGTGCCTATGGGGATGCTATGTTGATCATTTAAACTATAAGGAATGAATATTGTTTATATCGCTTTGGGGTCTAATCTGGGAGACCGGAAATATTATTTGACTCGTGCGGTAGATGAAATAGAAAAGCGGATAGGGGAAATTATTTCTCTATCCGCTTTTTATGAAACCGAACCTTGGGGTTTTATTTCCCGATATCCCTTTTTGAATGCAGTCTTAAGAGTCGATACCGAGCATGATGCTATTTCTGTATTGGATTTGACACAGTCCATAGAAAAAGATCTGGGTCGTAAGGTAAAAAGTCATGGATCATATCAGGATCGCTGTATCGATATAGATCTCTTATTTTTTAATACTGAGATATTAAAAAACGACCGATTAGAACTGCCGCATCCTCTTTTACAAGAACGGCGCTTTGTCCTTGAGCCTCTTGTAGAGATTGCTCCGGATTTGTATCATCCGATCTTACATAAGACAATAAAAGATATATGGCAGGAATTTTTGTCTGTCTCAAAATAAACAGAGACCATCTCTATTTTATTTTGAGATGGCCTCTGTTTTATAGATTAATTTATCGCTTCTCCCAATAGTGTTGCCGATGAAGCATCCGTGATTTTTACCTGCACGAAATCTCCGATATGGTAGTTTTGTTTCGGGAATACGACAACTTTATTTTGTCCGGTGCGTCCGAACAAGTCTTCTCTCGAACGTTTGGAATATCCTTCGACCAAAACTTCGAAAGTTTTGCCTATATCCCGTTTATTGCTCTCTGCAGACAGCTTATTTTGTAGATCGATCATTTGTTCCAATCGTTTTATTTTGATCTCTTCTGCAATATTGTCCGGCAGATGTTTAGAGGCGTATGTTCCGGGACGTTCCGAGTATTTAAACATGAAAGAAGCGTCGAATCCTACAGTTTGCATTAAGGATAAGGTTTCTGCAAAATCTTCATCCGTCTCGGAATGAAATCCGCTGAACATATCTGTCGTAATCCCGCAATCGGGAATTATCCGGCGAATAGCGGCGATTCGGTCGAGATACCATTCCCGGGTATATTTACGATTCATCAATTTTAAAATGCGGTTGCTTCCTGATTGTACAGGTAAATGTATATGGTGGCAGATATTCGGGTTTGCAGCAATCGTGTATAAAATATCATCGCTCATATCTTTGGGATGTGAGGTCGTGAATCTTATGCGTATTCCAGAGCCAGCTTCTTTTGCAACTAAGGCGAGTAATGCCGGAAAATCTATTTTTTCACCGTTGGGACGGCTGAATATATACGAATTGACATTTTGCCCTAATAAAGTTACTTCTTTGAATCCTCTGTCTTTTAGGTCATTCAATTCTTTAAGTATGCTTTCGGGTTCTCTGCTGCGTTCGCGTCCACGAGTGTAAGGAACGATGCAATAAGAGCAGAAATTGTTGCACCCTCGCATGATAGAGATAAATCCCGAAATGCGGTTTCCTCCGATTCGTTTAGGAATTATATTTTTATAAGTTTCTGTTGTCGATAGATCTACATTAATTGCTTTTTCCCCTTGTTCTACAGCTCCGATCAAGTTAGGGAGGTCAAGATAAGCATCTGGGCCTACAACTAAATCGACATGATGTTTCTCCAATAATTCTTCCTTTACCCGTTCTGCCATGCAACCGAGTATTCCGATTACCAGATTCTTTTTCTTTTTGCGTAAAGAGTTGAAGTATTGGAGACGAGATAAAACTTTCTGTTCGGCATTATCTCGAATAGAGCAGGTATTAACCAGGATAGCATCGGCGTCTTCGATAGAGTCGCATAGTGCATATCCGTCCATTTGCATAATAGAAGCTACAACCTCGCTGTCGGCTACGTTCATTTGACAACCATAGGTCTCGATAAAGAGTTTTTTTTCTGCTGTCTGCTCGGTCGCAGATTTAAAGTCTGCTTCGGAGTTTTCTTTCATTTGGATATATTTTTATAGTTAGAAATGGTATTATGTATTTTTTTTAGATAAAAACCTAACAAAAAATAATATATAATGCTTGCTTTTAAAAATTTATTTATACTTTTGCATCTAACAATATATGAAATTTTTTCATAGTTAAGGTTTAGGTTAAATCTGTTAAGGGCAGTTGTGAAATTGCCCTTAATTCTTTATATACCATCGGTTTAATTTCTTATAGAGTATTTTTAACCTGCCTTTATTTATGAATTTGTTTCATATCGACTTTACATAACCGCTTTTCAGATCATTATATCTGGCCGATCTGATATAAATTTTGAAAGTCATCTGTTGTTTATCAGCTTTATTTTGTACATTTGGGAACAAAAATACGAAAAGCTATGGAGAATTTGTGGATTTACGTTCTTCTTATTTTTATATTTATCGTCAGAGCGATTACTAAGAGTGCGCAGAAACAGATTGATGCCCATAAAAAAATAGATCAGGATGAGACATATATTCCGGCAGAAGAGGGCGAACATCCGGTAAATCGTCCTTTAACTTGGGAAGATCTGTTCCCTTCGGAACCTAAACAGCAAGTACCTGTACGGCCTGTTGTTGTAAAGGCTGAAAAAGAAGAGAAGAAGATAAAGCTTACAAATATAGAATCGCCTTCTCAACCGGAAGTTACGAAAAAGGTTTCCGAAATCGTAAAAAAGGGAACTGTTATTCCGGATGAAGTTTATGATATTCCGAATTATTCGGATCTGTTACCTTATGGTTCGGATGAGCTTCGTAAAGCGATAATTGCTTCTGAAATTTTGGCAAGAAAGTTCTGAAAATTAAAAACACAATTGGTTCATATAAAATCTAACGCAAATATGTCATTTAAAGTTATTTCGGCAGAAGAAGCCGCCTCATATATTCATCACGACGATAATGTGGGCTTTGGCGGTTTCACAGCTGCGGGAACACCTAAAGTCGTACCCGCGGCAATAGCAAAGAAAGCACAAGAAGAACACGATGCCGGGCGTCCTTTCGCAATCGGCGTTTTTACCGGAGCTTCAACGAATGATTCTCTTGATGGGGCTTTATCCAGAGCCAAAGCAATAAAGACCCGTACACCTTATCAATCGCATAAAGACAGCCGCAATGTGATAAACAGCCGGGAGATGTCTTATTACGATATGCATCTTTCACATCTGGCTCAAAACTTGAGATATGGTTTTTTAGGAAAAATAAACGTTGCGGTTATTGAAGCTACAGATGTTTCTGAAGATGGCAAAATCATATTGGGTACAGGTGTAGGGATAGCACCTACGGTATGTCAGTTAGCCGATAAAATTATTATAGAACTTAATAGCCATAATCCGAAAGAGTTAGCCGGATTTCATGATATTTATCAACCTGCCGATCCTCCATACCGGCGTGAGATACCGGTGTATAAACCCAGTGACCGTATCGGTAAACCGTATATACAAGTCGATCCGAAAAAGATTGTGGGAATCGTGGAAACAAATCTTCCGGACGGTGTGAAGGAGTTTGCTCCGGCAGACGAGGTGACGACCCGTATTGGAGATAATGTTTGTAACTTTTTAGTTTCTCAGTTGAAAGCGGGCTTGATTCCTAAAGAGTTTTTACCGTTGCAGTCGGGTGTAGGGAACATTGCAAATGCCGTATTAGGCGGATTGGGAAATAGCCCGGATGTTCCGGCTTTTGAAATGTACACCGAAGTGATACAGGATGCCGTTATCGGATTGATGAAAACAGGTAAGTGTAAGTTTGCCAGCGGATGTTCATTAACTGTCAGTCCGGCTGTTTTAGACGAAATATATAAGGATATAGACTTTTTCAGAGATAAGATCGTATTGCGTCCGGGGGAAATCTCCAATAGTCCTGAAGTTGTAAGACGACTTGGTTTGATAACAATAAACACAGCTCTTGAAGCTGATATTTTCGGGAATATAAACAGTACGCATGTCACCGGAAATAAGATGATGAACGGTATCGGAGGTTCTGCAGACTTTACCCGCAACGCCTATTTATCGATCTTTACATGTCCTTCTGTTGCTAAAGGCGGAAAGATCAGTGCTATCGTACCGATGGTGTCTCATCTCGATCATAGCGAACATTCGGTAAGTGTTTTGGTGACCGAACAAGGCGTCGCCGATTTACGGGGAAAATCTCCGATCGAAAAAGCGAAGCTGATTATTGAGAATTGTGCTCATCCTATGTATAAACAATTGTTGTGGGATTATCTCAAACTTGAAAGGGGGGGACATACTCCGCATAATTTGAAAGCATGTTTTGCTTTTCATCAAGAATTCAATAAATCGGGGGATATGGCTTTGACTAACTTTGATGATTATAAATGAATCTGATGATTAAATAATAAAAGAGAAGCGATCGATATATTATCGATCGCTTCTCTTTTATTATTTAGTTTATTTTAATTTAGAGCAAAGAGTCCGGGTCTAAATTATTCTTTTCTATATCGAGAAAGTATTTATATGTTCCGACTTTCAATTCGTCAGTAGCTGCATCATCACAAACAATAATGCTTTTAGGATGCATTTGCAGAGCACTGATTGTCCACATTTGACTGATACCACCTTCGACACCATGGCGCAATGCACGAGCTTTGTTGTGTCCGTTGACGATAATCAAGACACTTTTAGCGTCCATTACCGTACCGACACCTACTGTCAAAGCGGTTTTCGGAACTAAGTTTACATCATTATTGAAAAACCTTGAGTTTGCGATGATCGTGTCATGAGTCAAAGTCTTGACACGAGTACGCGATGTAAGAGCAGATCCCGGCTCGTTGAATGCTATATGCCCGTCAGGACCGATACCTCCTAAGAAAAGGTCTATACCTCCTAACGATTTTATTTTCTCTTCGTATCGGGCACATTCTTCTTCAGGATTTTCGGCATTTCCGTTCAATATATTGACATTTTCCGGTTTAATATCGATATGGTTGAAGAAATTATTCCACATAAAAGAGTGGTAACTTTCGGGATGATCTTTCGGGAGACCGATATATTCGTCCATATTGAAAGTTATCACATTTTTGAATGATACGACTCCTTTTTTGTTCAAATCGATTAAATTCCGATACATTCCCAAAGGAGAAGATCCGGTCGGCAGACCTAAGATAAAGGGTTTTTCTTCTGTCGGATTAAACTCATTGATTCGGGCGGCAACGTAATTGGCTGCCCAACGCGATACGTTTTCGTAGTTCGGTTGAATAATTAGTCTCATAGTATATTTATTTTTGTTGATATGTCCTTTTCTGCATGTTTTATTCAAACTTTGTTTCAAAAGTACGTAAATTTAACTATTAAAAACGATACAATAAGGTAAAATCGTATCAAATTATTGTTTTTGGCACAACCTTTATAAAAATGAATGTACTTTTTGTGGGTAATAATATATATCTTTGTTATTCTAAATTTAATAAACCCCATACTATGAAAGCAAATTTAAGCTCTCAAATCAAATTAGACAGAACGCCGAAACGTTACTATCGGCCGGATAATGCGTTCGAACTTACCGCTCTTACGCGTTTTGAAAAAGTATTTACTGAAATTTATGAAAGCTCCGAAGAGGGAGCATTGCAAGTAGCTCGTGAAGTTGCCGATTTAATGCGTACCCGTGAGAAAGAGGGACGTTTTTGTGTTTTAGCATTAGGATCAGGTGCCGGAACTCATGGTGTATATCGCGAATTGGTGCGTATGCATCAAAATGAAGGTTTAAGCTTCTCTAATACTATTATATTCAATGTCAGCGAGTTTTTTCCATTAGAGGCAGATGCTCCCGGAACATCGAAGTTATTGCATGAAGTATTGATCGATTTGATAGATATCGATCCTCAAAATGTATATACTCCGGATGGGACTATTGCTAAGGAGTCGATTTTCGATTTTTGTAAAGATTATGAAAAGAAAATCGAAAAATTAGGCGGACTTGATCTTACATTAGTGGAGTTCGGACCTTCCGGAAATCTGGCATTTAACGAACCGGGTTCTCAAATCAATTCTTCTACCCGTCTGATGTTGTTAGGTAGCGAATCTCGCCACAATTTTGCAAAATTATTCCACTCCAATGAGGCAGTTCCTCATAGTGCTATTACGATGGGTATTTCGACTCTTTTGGGTGCGAAAAAAGTGATTGTCGTAGGTTGGGGCGAGACAATAAGTCCCTATGTGAGACAAGCGATCGAAGCTCCTGCATCCGATACCGTTCCGGCAAGTTTTCTGCAATCCCATAAAGAGTCTAAATTCGTTTTAGATCTTTCTTCAGCAGAACACCTGACACGTTTAAGTACTCCTTGGTTGGTTACTTCTTGCGAATGGGACGATAAATTGATTCGTCGGGCTATCGTATGGCTTTGCCGTATTACGGGCAAACCTATTTTGAAATTAACGAATAAAGACTATAATGATAACGGTTTGAGCGAATTGTTGGCGCTTTTCGGTTCGGCATATAATGTAAATATCAAGATATTTAATGATTTGCAGCATACTATTACCGGGTGGCCGGGTGGAAAACCGAATGCCGATGATACTTTCCGACCTGAACGGGCGAAACCTTATCCTAAGAAAGTTATTGTATTCAGCCCGCATCCTGATGACGATGTGATCTCTATGGGAGGTACATTAAAACGTCTGGTAGATCAACATCATGATGTACATGTTGCTTATGAAACATCGGGAAATATCGCAGTCGGAGACGAAGATATGATGCGTTATGTAATGCTTATGGGGGGAATCGCAAAAGATTTTTGCTTCGATACTCCGGAATTTATGGCTAAACATGCGGAAATAACCAAATTTGTAAAAGAGAAAAAGGACGGGGACATAGATACACCTGATATTCGCCATCTGAAAACGTTGATTCGTCAGGGAGAAGCGCGTACTGCATGTAATTATATTGGTGTGAAACCGGAAAATGTTCATTTCCTGAATTTGCCGTTTTATGAAACGGGAACAATTAAAAAAGGAGATTTGACCGAGGTAGATAGAGATATTGTCAAAGATCTTCTTGAGAAAATTAAGCCGGATCAGATTTTTGTTGCCGGAGACTTGGCCGACCCTCATGGTACTCATCGTGTTTGTTTGGATGCGGTTCTTGCGGCTATTGACGATATCAAGGATGAGGAATGGATGAAGAATTGCCGTATATGGATGTATCGCGGTGCATGGGCAGAATGGGAAATCGACCACATAGAGATGGCTGTACCTATCAGTCCGGAAGAATTACGCCAAAAACGAAATTCTATCTTGAAACATCAGTCGCAAATGGAAAGTGCACCGTTCCTTGGTGATGACGAACGTCTTTTCTGGCAACGGGCAGAAGACCGGAATAAGGCAACGGCAGACTTATATACCAGTCTTGGTTTGGCTTCGTACGAAGCGATAGAGGCTTTTGTAGAATATCATCCGTTGCGATAATATTATAAGAGTAGTAGAAAGAAAGCGGGCTGTCTCCGAATAAAAAATGTACTGCACCCCAAAAGTTAGACACAAAACTTTTGGGGTGTTTTTTATGA
>NZ_CEWDCG010000020.1:0-23528 GCF_982436375.1 Coprobacter sp.
ACTTTTTATTATTTTTTTAGTATCTCGATCAATTCTTTCATTCCTTTGGAAGCTCCTTTTCGAATAAAATGGCTTACTCGTCCCGAAGGATCGTGAACATCATTTGGATCAATCAGGTATATGGGAACGTTTGCTCGGACATAATTCAACAGTCCTGCAGCCGGATATACGTTTAAGGAAGTTCCGATGATAACAAAAATGTCGGCTTCTGACACTAACTCTATTGCCGGTTCTATCATGGGGACAGCTTCTCCGAACCATACGATGTGCGGACGTAGTTGTCCTCCGTCCTCCGCCTTGTCTCCAAGGTGAATTTCACAATGTTCAGGAGTGAGTGTGTAAATTAGTTTTTCATTTCGTACTGAACGGACTTTCATGAGTTCTCCGTGTAAATGTATTACGTGAGAACTGCCTGCACGTTCGTGTAAATTATCAACATTTTGAGTGATGATATGTACTTCATAATCCGATTCCAGTTCTGCTAATTTTTTATGACCTGCATTGGGCTCGGATTTAATGAGGGTTTTTCGTAGTCCGTTATAAAAATCAAGAACTAGTTCTGGATTACGATACCAACCTTCAGGTGTTGCGACATCCTCGACGCGGTGGTTTTCCCAAAGTCCATTACTACTCCGAAATGTTGATAATCCGCTTTCGGCACTCATGCCGGCACCTGTTAATACGATCAGCTTTTTCATTTTAGATCTCTCTTTTTAGCATGATAACGTTTATTTTCTTAAAATATTTGTTCAACAAAATGTGTCATCTGAGTGTTATACATTTTACTTTTAAACGATTATGCTGTTTATTAGTTGCAAATTTATGTTTTTTTTTAATAGAAAATAAAAGAACTATACAATAAAAACTCTATCTTCGCCCGGTAATTAAAAACCGGATGGAGATACGGGAGGTTAAGAAAACTTCCGTTAAAAACAACAATTATATATGGATAAATTAAGCTATGCACTGGGGCTGAGTATGGGTAACAATTTTAAAAGCTCAGGTATCCAGACTCTTTCGGTTACGGATTTTGCTAATGGAGTAAAAGCTGTATATGAAGGTGAGAAACCCGAAATGACTTATGACGAAGCAAAACAGGTGATTAATGATTTCTTTACGCAGATGCAGCGAGAAGTTAATGATCGTAACCGAGCAGAAGGAGAGGCATTTTTGGCTGAAAATAAAAAGAAATCCGGAGTGGTGGTTTTACCGAGCGGATTACAGTATGAAGTGTTGACCGAAGGTAAAGGAAAGAAACCTGCTGCAACAGATCGGGTACAATGCCATTATCATGGGACATTGATAAATGGAGAAGTGTTTGATAGTTCTATTGAACGAGGAGAACCTGCGGTTTTTGGTGTAAGTCAGGTAATACCGGGTTGGGTAGAGGCTTTGCAGTTGATGCCGGAAGGCTCTAAATGGAGGCTATTTATACCTTCTGATCTGGCCTATGGAGAGAATGGTGCGGGAGGCAAGATTGCCCCTAATTCTACTTTAATATTTGATGTTGAACTATTAAAAGTATTATAAATAATATCACAAACACAATGAAAAAAACAGTCTTATGTTCAGTCTTGGCTGCAGGTTTAGTAGCTATGGGACTTACTTCTTGTAATAAAAAAAGTGGTGCTGCTTTAGCAGACGGTGTGGACAGTCTCAGTTATGCTTTTGGTGTACTGAATGGTACGGATTTGGCTATGGGATTGAAGCAATATCCTAAAAAAGTGGATATAGATCAGTTCATCAGAGGTATGCAGTCTACCGTAAATTCGGACAGTGCGAAATTTTCTTATGAATTTGGAGCAGCTATCGGTTCGAATATGAAACAACAGATCGAACAGATGGGAAAACAAGGCATCGAGATGAATAAAGAAGAAATCTTGTCAGCATTATTTGCTACATTAAAAGAAGATTCTACTTTAATTTCAAGAGCTCAAGCTGAAGAAGTTTTCCGTAACGGAATGCAAGCTATACAACTAAAAAAACAAAAAGAAGAAGCTGAAAAGTTAGCGAATACTCCTGAAGCAAAAAAGAATAAAGCCGATGGGGAAGCTTTCTTGGCAAAAAAAGCAAAAGAAGCAGGTGTGCAAAAAACAGCTTCAGGTCTATTGTATAAAGTAATTAAAGAAGGTAAGGGTGAAAAACCTGTTGAAAATGATAAAGTAACCGTAAGCTATAAAGGTACTTTGATCGACGGTACTCAATTTGATGCCAGTGAGAAAGTTCCAATGTCTGTAGGACAATTGGTTCCGGGATTTAACGAAGCATTGATGTTGATGACTCCGGGTTCGAAATATGAAGTGTATATTCCTGCAGAATTGGCTTATGGAACAAATCCTAATCCTCGTATTCCGGTTAATTCTACATTGATTTTCGAAATCGAATTATTGAGTGTTGATAAATAAACTTCGATAATATAGGGTAAAAAAGAGGACTGAACGAAATGTTCGGTTCTCTTTTTCTTTTCAAAAATAAATTAGATAGTAATATAATATTATGAGAACATTAAAATTTCTGTTGGTTACATTGTTGATAATTTCAGCAGTACCTGTACAAGCAAGGCGAAAGGCTTCTAAAAAACAGCAAAAGGAACAGGTACAGTTACCGGCAAAGGTAGATAGTATCAGTTATGCTTTTGGTATAGATGCCGGGAACGGAATTAAGGCTGCATTTAAAGATATTAAAGAACGAAGTGACCTTGAGTTGAAGCCGGAAATTTTCGTACAGGCGTTCAATAATGTTTTATTGAATGATTCTGCAGTATTTACAAAAGAGGAAGCAGCCGATATTTTGAATAAATTCGGGGCGGAGATGCAGCGTATTGCCCGAGAAAAACAGAAGATTGCAGCAGAAAAGAACCTTGCGGAGGG
This sequence comes from Coprobacter sp., assembly GCF_982436375.1. NCBI lineage: Bacteria > Pseudomonadati > Bacteroidota > Bacteroidia > Bacteroidales > Barnesiellaceae > Coprobacter > Coprobacter sp. Next base: position 2,871 of record NZ_CEWDCG010000020.1, read on the forward strand.
AAAAGCCTTTTTGGCTGCCAAGGCGTCTGAGGTCGGTGTGCAGAAAACCGAGAGCGGATTATTGTATGTAGTAGAAAGGCAGGGAACAGGAGAAAAGCCGACTCTAAATGATAGAGTAAAAGTTCATTATACAGGAAAATTGATAAACGGGAAAAAATTTGATAGTTCTTATGACCGTCAACAGCCGCTCGAATTGTCTGTCGGAGGAGTTATTGCCGGTTGGCAAGAAGGTTTGCAGTTGATGCCGGTAGGATCTAAATATATTTTTTATATTCCGTCTGAGTTGGGATATGGAGAACGTGGAACAGGAAAAGATATTCCAGCAAATTCGGCATTGATCTTTGAAGTCGAATTGCTTGAGATAATTCGTTAAAAGGGATAAATGTAGCACAATGAAAAAATGTAACTTTCTTTTTGCTGATTTCTTATAGTATTTCGAGGTTTATTCAATAATAAACCTTACTTTTGCTGTCAAAATGATTTATTATAGCTTTTGAATATGGAAAAGATAGATAACCTTGACAGGCAGATATTAGAAATTATTATGCGCAATGCGCGTATTCCGTCTAAGGATGTGGCCGCGGAATGCGGAGTTTCGCGAGCTGCGATTCATCAACGTATCCAGAGAATGATCGATATGAATGTGATTGTCGGTTCTGGATATCATGTAAACCCTAAAATACTTGGATATCGTACCTGCACTTATATTGGGGTAAGATTGGAAAAAGGTTCTATGTATAAGGATGTAGTTCCTGAATTGGAGAAAATTCCCGAAGTTGTGGAATGTCATTTTACAACCGGTCCATATACGATGTTGTGTAAACTTTATGCTCGGGATAATGAGCATCTTATGGAATTATTAAATGGTCGCATTCAGGAGATTCCGGGGGTTACGGCTACCGAGACGTTGATTTCTTTGGAACAAAGTATGAATCGAGAGATTCCCATTCGAAAGAGGAATGAAGAATAAGGTATAATATCTTAATACGAAATAGAAGAGTTAAGGAGTATGTTCATAGCATGCTCCTTATCTTTTTGTAATTGATCGGTCAATTCTTTCAATCCGTTCATTTTTTTTTCAGAACGGAGACGGGCTATAAATTGTATTTCGATATACTGCTCATATAGGTTGCCTGAAAAGTCGAATAGATGGGCTTCTATGCATATCTCTCCATCGGAATGCACGGTAGGACGGTTACCGATATTTACCATTCCATTATAGTGATATTTCCTGTTTACTATGATTCTGACGGCATATACTCCGTTTGCCGGGATTATTTTGTGCAGGTTGTTGATGGCTATGTTAGCAGTGGGAAAACCTATTTTTCTACCGATTTGGTATCCCGAAATGACATATCCTTGCAGTGCATACGGATGGTTTAATAACAGAGCTGCTTCAGATACATTTCCTTCGTTAATTAATTTACGGATTACGGAAGAACTTACATTTATATGTTTTTCCCCCGGCATATACATTTTTGCCTGTAGAACATCTATTCCCAATATTTTCCCATATTTTGCATAGTCATCGAATCCCTCGCTTCTATTGTGACCGAAACGATGATCATATCCAATGAAAAGACATTTCAAAGAATAGTTATCTATTAAAAATTCAATAAATTCAAATGCGGACATTTGAGACATTTCAACCGTAAAGTCGAGAACAATACAATAATCCAGTCCGGTTTCAGAAAGATTATTGATTTTTTCCTCGAAAGTATTGATCAGTTGAGGACAGTAATCGCTATGTAATACCTCTCGGGGATGGTTACGAAATGTTATCACAGCTGATGACATGCCCCGGCTTTGAGCTGTAGAAATAATATTGGAGATCAAAGACCGGTGTCCGGAGTGTACTCCGTCGAAAAAACCGATTCCGGCAGCTATACCGGTTTCGATAATAGTATGGGGTTGTTCTATGATCTGCATTTGTAATTTTATAAACCGAAAATAAATGAAAAATCTTCTCGGGGAGCAACTAAATAGGTTTGAAATCCGAATTTACGGGCAGCATCGATATTCTTTTGCGAGTCGTCGAGAAACAACGTCTCTTGTGGTAATATTCCGGAATCAGCAATGATCTTTTCAAAAATTTTCGGAGAGGGTTTTGTTACACCGAGTTGATATGATAAATATAATTTATCGAAATAATCAGGAATATTTAGCCCTTGTATCCGGAATAATTCGGGAATTCGGCTTTCGAACATAATAGGGTTTGTATTGCTGAGCATAAAAAGCCGATAAGATTTATGCAGTTGACGTAATAATGTCAGTTTTTGTTCCGGTATCCCTACAAGAAAACGGTTGAATGCTTCATCGATTTGTTGGTCTGTGATTGCCTCACCGATATGTTTCCGGACTTCATCCCGAAATTCGGTTGCAGAAATAGTCCCGTCTTCCAAGTCCATGAACATTCCTTTTTGTTCGTATTCTCCCAGATATTCAGTAATATCCGAAAATCCCAAATCTTCGAATGCTTCGATACATTTTTGTTTATCGAGATCCATTAGAACACCGCCTAAGTCAAAGATGATAGTCTTGATATTTTTCATTATACCGGTAAATTTATTGATCAAATGACGCACAAAAATAAACAAACTTTGTCTATGAGGTACGAAACGTTTCTCTATTAACGTTTATTTCCAATATTCGAGAGGATAATGATAGAAGTTTCTCATTTGTCAGCATGTCGGGTATCAATCTTTTTGATAGTCTGAATTTAAGATGTGAATAGGAGAAGGTGTTTCTCAGGATATTTCTGAATGGAAGGTAAAGTTTATCTGATTTTTGGTGGTAATTGGGGTGTGAATGCAGATACTTGATGTAAAAAACAAAAAATAATTTTGGTGATTCGAAAAAAAAAATTACTTTTGCAATCACTTTCGGGAATGCTCCGAATCGGTCCTATAGCTCAGTTGGTTAGAGCATCTGACTCATAATCAGGGGGTCCTTGGTTCAAGCCCAAGTGGGACCACATTTATAGTTTAAATCGTCTGTTAGATTTATATCTAATAGACGATTTTTTTATATATCAGATGTCTGATAGTGAATTGGTAAAAAATATTTTAGATCGATATATAATTTTGTTTTTAATATTTTATTATTTCACTGATATTTATTTCATTTGCATAAATGAATAGTAAATTTCTGACGTTTTTTCTTTTGTAAAGAACTTCTGATAAGAAATTTTTCCTTTTTATCGATTGTATTAATAAAACATGATATGCGCAAGATATTGCTTTTATCTTTGTTATTTATACTCCCCTTTTGTGCTTATGCACAATTTGGGTTGATTTCAAATGCTGTTTCTAAATCAAAACAAAAGAAGATCGCCAAACAAAAAACTTTACTCATACAGCGTTATTTGCAGCTCGATACTATCATCGGTGATACGTTATCGATTTTGCGAGTTCCACAAGATGAATTGAATAAGGTCCTTGATTCGAAAGTTGCCACAAGGATCTTTCGCTTGCAGAAAGATCTCGATACTGAGAATAAAAAGTATCATGAAAATAAGGATGTCGCTCTTAATAATATCTCGGACGATTTATTTTTGTTGGGGATAATAGATAACGGATGGGATATTTCTTATTATCAGCGAGAGAGAGATGCTTATGATAAATATCAAAAGGTTAGGGAATCAGAGAAAAAAAAGAAGCTTGTTCTGGAGAAGGCCCGTCAGGATAGTTTGAAAAAAGCCCGAATTGCTTTAGGGGAACTTCAACGCAAGGAGCGATTGTTGCGTCAAGATAGTATTAATAAAATAGCGGCACAAAAAGCCGATAGTCTTGCTTTGGTAGAAAACCCCTATCTTTATTTGAGCCGGGCAATGGAAGACGTTGCTCCACATAGACAATTTACAGTTTTTTATGGCATCGATCTTGATTTTGCAATGCCTCGTCTGTCTATGTTTTTGCAAGGAGACCTGATGAAACTGACTCCGGTTGATTTTAAAGCTGTTCAATCGGGGGTTATGGAGAAATACGAACCTCGCATTTCAACGGGAAAAGAGTATTTAAATGTGAGGTATTATATAAAAAAAGAGGGTAAGCATAATAATATAACTCGTTGTGAGATTGTCGGTACTGCTGATTTGGTGGTCCGGCTTTATATTCATTTTTGGCCTCAAAAGTTAAAACTCGGAGGCTATAAACAAGGGGAAATTGCACATTATGAATATCTGGGAGACCGTGTTTCTTTATATGGTATATCTCCGAATATATATAAAATCATAATTACTTCAGGTAATGTGAAAATAGATTATTATAAAAATTTCCATATTAAATAGATGAGTGTATGAAACAAGTAAGATTTTTGGTTTGTTGTATGTTTTTATGGGGGATGTCTTATCTATTACAAGCCCAAATGTTGGTAGTATGTGCACCGGAGTATATAGAAGAGATGAAACCTTTCGTAACATGGAAGATACAGAAAGGAATTCCGACGCAAATGGTATCCATGTCGGAAATCGGAGAGACGTATGAAGATTTAAGGGATTATGTGAAAGATTATTATCAGACACATCATAATCGTTATCTTTTGTTGGTTGGAGACGCAAATCAGGTACCGATCAATTATCTTCCCGGTTATGACGTAACGCCGTTTACACCTTATACCGATGCTGAATACGGATATGTTTCCGGGACATATCCCCCTGAGGTTTTGGTCGGTCGTCTTTCTGCTGAAACGTCAGATGATGTCAGAACTCAGGTCGAGAAGATTATCTTTTATGAGAAGAATGTGGATGAGAATGCATCCTGGCTTTCGCAGTGTGTGGGTATTGCAAACCCTTCAGGTACGGATAAAGGAGACAATGACGAGACAGATATTCAGCATATCCGTCAAGTGAATTCGGTTTTAGAGCAATATGGTTATACGACGCATGAGACGAGTGCGAAAAAAGAGTTGACGGATTTGTTGAATGCAGGTTGTGGAATTGTGAATTATGCGGGACATGGCTTTATGTCGGGATGGGCTACTTCGGACTTTTCGGTTTCGGATGTAGCTGCATTGTCTAATGAAGGGAAATTTCCTGTAATTATTTCTACCGGATGTGATAATGGAAAATTCGCTACCGGGACATGTTTTGCCGAATCGTTTTTACGGGCTCGTAATAGTGTTGGAGATCCGATAGGGGCGGTTGGAATGTTGGGATTTTCAGCTCAGGTTACTTGGAATCCACCGATGTTGGGACAAGATGAGATGGTCAGGATACTGACATCTCCGGATATTCCCGATTCCCGGAAAACTTTTGGCGAAGTTGCGAATGAAGCATATCGGAAAGTGATTGAAAAATATAGAGGCAGTGGAGAAGATGCTGCAAAAGAGTGGATATTGTTCGGAGATCCGAGTATGATGTTGCGTACCCGTACTCCCGGGAAAATGGTTGTTTCTCATATCGAGGCGGCAGATAATGGAATTACGTCTTTATCTGTCAGTTGTGATAAAGATGGTGCTGTCGTAGCTTTGTCAGAAGGGAATAATTTATTGGCTGTGCAGACTGTTGAAAATGGGAAAGCCATGCTTGATTTTCCGGCGGTAACCGGAGATAAGATATTGACAGTTACGGTGACCGCTTTTGATAAGGTTACTTATACGGGGCAGATTATTATCGGAGATGGTTCTGGTTTAGAAGTTGCTGATAGTGATGCTTCTGTGATGATCTATCCAAATCCTTCACGGGGAGAAATTCGTATAGACGGATTATCTGCTTCCTCAGCTTTTATTTCAATATATTCTTTAGACGGAAGCCTTATAAGAAAAGCCGAAGTCGATCTCGGTACTTCTATTCCTTTGAATGTAGAGCCGGGTACTTATTTCTTACATTTGCAAAGTGAAGGGAGATATATTGTCCGTCGTATTTTAGTAACGGAATGAAAATGATGTAGCTGTTGTTTGACTGTAAGAAATTCAAGAGCCTGTCTAAATCTTATTAGAAAATTTAGGCAGGCTCTTGAATTTTTGATTATTATATGATTAATTGATCTAAAGTGAATATTTTTATTTTTTGAAACAGGGAAGTATCAGTAACCCACTTAATTTCTTTTTCAGGGGAAAAAAATTCTCTATTATGTTTTTTCTAATTGGTACGTTAAGTCTATTTTACGAAATTATTAATTATGTGCGTCTATCTTTGTTTTTGTAATCGTGTAAAAGGTGTCTGCATATAAAGCACATTACAGTAACTGTATATCAAAAACAAAAATAGTTGTACATGAAAACAAAAATGTTGTTCGCTGCTGCACTTGTCGGTGCGGTCTTTTTTTCTTGTAAAGAACAAAAAGCTCCCGTAGAAGAGCTTTATAGCCGAGTTGACCCGTATATAGGTGCGGGAGGTCATGGTCATGTATTTGTCGGAGCTAGTGTCCCGTTCGGTGCAGTACAGGCCGGTCCTAATAATATTCATAAAGGTTGGGACTGGTGTTCTGGGTATCACTATTCTGACAGTATTATTATCGGATTTTCTCAAACTCATCTGAATGGGACAGGCTGCTCCGATATGGGAGATATACAGTTGATGCCTTATCCGGGCGATGTAAAGATCGATCGGGGAGAGCAAGATAATATCGAGGGTGCTTATGCTTCTACTTACAGTCATAGCAATGAAAAAGTAGAGCCGGCTTATTATTCGTTATTGATGGATAATGGCGTAAAGGCTGAATTGACGGCTACCGCACATGCCGCAATGCATCGTTATACTTTCCCTATCGACCAGAAGGCAAATATTATGATCAATTTGGTAGAAGGCAATGGAGATCGGGCAGATTCTACTTATATAAAGCTGGTAGATCGTAATACGATAGAGGGATACCGTTTTTCTAAAGGATGGAGTCCCAGACATAAAATCTTTTTTGCAATTAAAAGTAATGTCCCTGTAGATCAGTTAGCAGTTTTTGATAATGATCAACCGGTTGAGGAAGAAGAAGGATATGGGTTGATTAAAGGTGTCGCTCGTTTTGAAAAAGCACCATCAAATGTTGTTTGGAAAATCGGGATTTCATCGGTAAGTTGTGCAAATGCTATGGAAAATCTGGATGCAGAGATGCCGTCTTTCGATTTTGATAGTGTTGTTATTGCCGGTAAAAAACTGTGGGAACAAGAACTTTCACGAATTGCGATTAAAACATCGAACGAAAAATATAAGAAAATTTTTTATACCTCCCTTTATCATACGGCTATTGCTCCTACGAGATACAGTGATGTAAACGGAGATTTCCGGGGACATGATGATAAAATATACAGAAATGTGCCTTATACCAATTATTCGACACTTTCTTTATGGGACACTTATCGTGCGTTGAATCCGTTGTTTACGATTATTCATCCGCAAATGATTCCAGATATTGTAAATTCGATGTTGGGTATTTACGATCAGCAAGGACGTCTTCCTATTTGGCCGTTGGCAGGAGGAGAGACGAATTGTATGCCGGGTTACAGCGCTATTCCGGTTATTGCGGATGCCTATTTAAAAGGGTTCGAGGGTTTTGATGCCGAACGGGCTTTTGCTGCATGTGTCAAATCAGCTACTAATCCGAATCAAAAGGGTATTTCTTTCTTGATGAATCGTCGTTATATCCCTTGTGATTCTGTTCATGAAGCCCCCTCTTTTGCCATGGAATATGCTGTCGGTGACTGGGGTATTGCTCAAATGGCGAAACGTATGGGAAAACAATCTGATTATCGTGTTTTTGCCGAACGGGCTAACTATTTTGAAAATTATTTTGATAGTTCTATCGGGTTTATTCGTCCCAAAATGGCTGACGGAAGTTGGCGAACTCCTTATGATCCGTTCATTAATGTTCATGGACGGGGGGATTTCTGTGAAGGAAACGGTTGGCAATATACTTTCTTTGTTCCTCAAAATCCGGAAGGGTTGATCTTGTTGTTTGGCGGAGATGAAGGCTTTACAAAAAAATTAGATGAATTTTATGTCGCAGAGGGAGATCTCGGAGAGTATGCCGCTCCTGATATTTCGGGATTGATCGGACAGTATGCGCATGGAAATGAGCCGAGTCATCATGTCGCTTACCTTTATGCGTTTGCTGGACAACAGTGGAAAACTGCTGAAAAGGTACGCTATATTATGGATCATTTCTATACAGATCAGCCGGACGGAATTATTGGAAATGAGGATTGCGGTCAAATGTCAGCTTGGTATATACTCTCTTCTATGGGCTTTTATCAAGTGAATCCGTGTAACGGTGTGTTTGTATTCGGAAGTCCTTTGTTTGACGAGGTGTCGATCACGCTGCCTGAAGATAAAACATTTATTGTAGAAGCGATAAATAACGGTCCAGAAAATATTTATATACAAAAAGTCGAATTGAATGGAAAACCTTATTCTCGTAGCTATATCCTTTATCAGGATATTATGAAAGGTGGAAAACTGACTTTTTATATGGGAGATAAGCCGAATTATGATTTTGGAACAGCAAAAGAAGATCGACCTGTTTCTTTAATTTTCGATAAAGAGTAGAAATCCGGTTAATATTAGGAATATAGAACAAAGGCTGTCGCAAAATAGAAATCTGCGGCAGCCTTTGTTCTATATTTTAATCGAAAAATGTAGGTTATCGATTTGTTAATCGATTATTAAGTGCCAGTTATAAGAGCAGTTAATATTCTGCATTTACCTTTGTCTTGTAATCGTTTTAATTTATATATCATGAAAAGAATTTCATTGTTGCTATTTGTCCTTTTGGGGTTTTCTATTTTGGTTGAGGCTCAGAAGACGATTTGTAATCCGCTCGATCTGAGTTATGGTTGCGGAGGTAAAGATGCCAATAAGCCTTATAGAGAGTGTGCCGACCCGGTTATTGTGACGTTTAAGGAGAAGTATTATTTGTTTACGACTCAAGATCGGGGAGGGTATCGTATGTCGGACGATCTTATTCACTGGAAAGATATGGAGTTCAGCGATAATGTCCGTAAAGATGCGATTGCTGACGGAACGCACTATGTTGCGCCCGCTGTGGCTGCTGATAGTAATTATGTGTATTTTTTCGATTTCAACGGAAAACGAAGTCCGGGATTGATAATCCGATCTTCAGACCCTTCTACCGGGAAATGGGAACCTTTCGGGAAAATCCGTATGTCGGCAGATCCTCATTTTTGGATAGAGAACGGGAAAATATATGTATATAACGGTTTAGGAGGCCCGGGAGAATGTTTTGAATATGATATGCAGAAAAAGGAGGTTATCCCTCAATCGCAAAGTATATTGCGTCCTCGTATAACGAATATGGATACATGCGCCGGGTATCATTTCGGACAACATGAACTGGCTCGGGAGTTGGAGGCCGGGAAGTTGAAATATAATTTCAAACGGCAGCCCTGTCCTGAAGGCAGTTGGATGGTAAAACATGATGGGAAATATTACCTCCAATATGCAACACCCGGGACAGCATCCCAATGGTATTGTGATTTTGTGTTGGTAGGAGATAACCCGAAAGGACCGTTTGTAGAACAGCCTTATAATCCTATCTCGTTGAATGTCGGGGGATTTATGGGAAGTGCCGGGCATAGTTGTGTCTTTCAGGATAAATATGAAAACTGGTGGCAGGTTTCTACGATGTGGGTAGGTAAATATACCGGATTCGAACGTCGGGTCGGCTTATTTCCTGTGAAGTTTGATAAAGAAGGGCGAATGAAAGTGTATACTCGCTTCGGAGAATATCCCTCATATATCCCGCAAAAGAAGTTCGATCCTGATAAAATCAATTGGACAGGTTGGAATCTTTTGTCCAAAGATAAGGAATGTACTGCTTCCTCGTTTGAAAAGGGAAAAGAACCTTCCAAAGCTGCCGATGAGGACATTCGTACATGGTGGGCTGCTCGGTATAAGAAACCGAATGAATGGTTATGTATGAATTTGGGAGGAGTAAAGACCGTGCGGGCGATACAGGTCAATTTTACCGAAATAGAGATCGATAAAAATTTAAAAGATGCCGATGATTATAATTTGTATAAGTTATATGTATCGAAAGATGGGAAAAATTGGACATTGTTGATCGATAAGAGTAAAGAAAAAGCCTTTACTCATGATTACGTAGAATTGGAAAAGCCGGTAAAAGCCGCGTATATCAAAATAGAAAGTATTTATAGTGCTAAAAACGGAAAGTTTGCCTTGTCTGATTTACGGGTTTTTGGAGAGGGCAACGGAAAGTTACCAAAGCGACCGGGAAATGTTTCTGTGTTACGGGATGGAAAGGATGATCGTTATGCTACTGTAAAATGGAATAAATCTCAGAATGCTGACGGATATATCGTACAATTCGGATATCGTAAGGATTTCTTGAATCAGACGATTCGGGTGAAAGATAAAGACAAGACGTCTTTAGATATTCATATTCTCATACCCGGACAAAAGTACTATTATCGGGTGGATGCATATAATGAAAACGGAGTGGTTGAGGGACGGAATATTGTGGCGGATTGATATGGAAAACTTGTTCGTTTTTTTCGATAAAAAATGTCTGTGCGAAATGTAAATAGATTTTAAAGGAGATTCTGAAAGTCCGATTTAAAGAGATAAACACCGTATCTGTCTCGGCGTTTGTCTCTTTATCAACTATGTTGTGACTTTTCTATAAATGAGCATTCGGATTATAGTTCATTTCTTGGGTTGCCTCTTTGACCTCTTCAGTTGTTGTCTTTTCGTTATCTGCTTTATCTATAGCCATTCCGGCATATTTTTCACTGGGAGCAATGCATTTGTTGATATATTCTGCACCACTGCCTTTCAACTTATCTCTGAATGTTTTTGCCGGACAAATATTGAGGCTCTCATCATAGCCGACTAATGCGATCTTTTTTGATTTGAGATCTGATTTTTTTAATAAGATGACAGCGTTCTTCCATTCGTCAGACAACTCTCCGGCTTGCCAGTTGGGAGATACGAAAACAAGGGTATCATAATTTTTTAGTTTTTCCTTTGTCATCGATATAAGAGGGAAAGTGTCGGACTGTTTGACATCCCATTTTTCAGAAGCCTCTTTAATCGTATTTCCTCTTTTTTCGATATGTGAGTCATAAAATATTGCAGTTTTTCCCATAAACTATATTTGTTTTTTGATTTATCGTTTATGTCAAAACAACTCATCGGTACAAAAGGTTTTTCTCTGTCGGGTTTCCATAGCAATATTTATAGAAAATAGTATTTAATTTTTTGCCGACAACTGTTCTGTTAAGAATGTTTTAACTTCTTCTATCTCTATGTCTTTCGATATTATGCGTCTTTCGGAGTCCAGAATGTAGAAAGACGGGGAGAGCGGAGTGTCATAAAAATTATCATATCGGGATATATCCCTATCAGGATCCCATAGATTTGTCCAGTCTTGTAGTTTATGTTTCTGTATGAAAGAGCGCCATAAATTTATATCATCAGAGATATTGAATGCAACAATACTCAGTTCTTTCGGTGTATATTTTTTGTAAAGTTTATGCAGAGAAGGGATTGCTTCTTTGCAGTGAGTGCAGTCGGGATCATAGAAACAGATAATCATATATTTCCCGGAGAGATCTTTTAAATTTAATGTATCGCCTTGTGGTGTTAAGGCTGTGAAAAGAACGGCTTTTTCTCCGATCAGGCAGTGTTTTTTTAATTTTACGGTATATTTTAACCGTTCTATCCATCCCGGATCTTCATTTCCGAACGGTTGTTTTAAATAATACCGCTCTGCCAGTTTTACCCAAACGTTTTCCATCCACGGTATTTGACTGTCGATTGCCCGGTAGAATAAAAAATCCAGAGTCCATTGCTTTGCTTTATCGGATGAGCAGTTGTCTATCAACCGACAGCTTACATTGAATATTGTGTCAGGTTGTTGATAAATAACCGAATCCATGAAATATGCAAGCCGGTGAGAGAAGTCCGGAATATTGAAATCTTTATGATTCAAGAAATCTATGAATGTTTTTATATTATCTTGAGACACTGAGTATTTGTCAGAGGTTTTATTCTTTCCATTTGCTTTCGGTACAAGTAGGGAAAAAAATAAACAGATAAAAAATCCGACATAAGAAATCTTTTTCATATCCTGTTAATCTTTTATGGACTGATATATGACCGATTGTATGCGAGGACGAATATTCAGGGACATTAGAGCCGTATTCCAACGATGAGCATAGACCCGATTGCTTAAAAATATAAAAATCAAATCATTTTCCGGATCAACCCAAAATGCTGTTCCCGTATAACCTGTATGTCCATAAACACATTCCGGAGCTTCTTCGCAGGTCGGGCTTTTTTTCGTGTTTTGCATATCCGGCTTGTCGAAGCCCAATCCTCTTCGGCTATTGGGACTTTTGGTTTGAGTAAAAAGTTTAACCGAATTTTCAGTTAAGATACGTTTGCCGCCGTAAACTCCTTTGTTGAGCATCATTTGCAGTATTTTTGCCATATCGGTCGAATTGGAAAACAATCCCGCATTTCCACTTACACCTCCAAGAAAACAAGCCAGTTCGTCATGGGGATATCCAATCATAATCTGTTTTCGTAAAAACTCATCGTTTTCGGTGGGTGCGATTTCTGATCTGTTTATTTTCAATAATGGTCGGAAAGTGGTTCTGTTGGCTCCTAAAGGTGCAAAAAAGTTTGTCATCAAATATTTATCAATACTTTCTCCTGTAATGTTTTCCACCGCTTTCTGAAGCAGGACGAAATTGAGATCGCTATATCGGTATTTCTTATTTTCGAACGGTTTTATTTGGTAGATGGCATTTAGAATAGTATCCTTTAATGCCGGAGATGCAAATAAATTTTCAGCGATAGGGATAGTAAAATCTTTTTCTTTGACCGAAGAGAATAAGTCCGGACGAAGTTTGCTGTCTTTATGGGCGAATAATTTTTTCTCAACCTGAATCCGGTAATTGATGTCTCGGCTGCCTTTATATAGGGGGGCTTTACCCGGAAGAGTATCTGTCAGCAGCTTTGCGATAGGAATACCCGAAGGTAATCCGGTTTCGTGGAACAGGACTTTGCGAATTGTAATGTTCGGAGAGAATGTTTTCCGGATTTCCGGAATATAACGGCTGATTCCGCTGTTGATGTTGATTTGGTTTTTATCGTTTAACAACATGATTGCCGGGACTGTTGCGATTGCTTTGGTTATCGATGCGACATCATAAACATCTTCGGACCTTACCGGATGGGTATGGGCGTAATCGAAATAACCGAAAGTACGGTCATAAACGATCTTCCCTTTTCTGGCAACCAGAATTTGGCATCCGGGAAAAGCCTTTTGTTGAATACCTTCTTTTATTATGGTATCGATTTTTTGTAAGATACGGCTGTCCATTCCGGCTTCTTCAGGAGTGGCATATCCTAAGCGGGTTATCGGAGTTTTCAAGCCTTCTCCCATAGCATATAAACCCTGTATGTTAACCGGCAATTTACCTTTTGCTTCTATACCTCCGAATAATAGTTCGGCTGCATATTCTTGAGCTAACGGAGTGCTTTCGTAAGCCATTATTACGGCTTCTGCATCGGGTAATATGTCTTTATATGCATTTAAAGCATAAGGAGATACGAAAAAGACAAGGATAGGGCGTTTCCCTTTGCAAGCTCGTTTTACGAGTTCGATATTTTCCTTTTTTTCAGAATATATACCGATGATTATCGTATTATATTTTGATAGTTGCTGAATTGTTTCGTTGGTTAATGCCGGTTTCATACCTGCATATAGTAGTGAAGGGGTGACCTCTGCATAATTTTGAAGCATGTTTTGGAAAGAGGTTTTAGCTTTCACACCTACCGAGACAGCTCCGAATGTCCGTTTTTCGAGATCTGAAAAAGGGATCGTATTATTCTTATTTTCTAATAGAGTCACTGAACGGGCGAAGAGCTGGCGAGTGATTCGTTCGGCATTAGGATTGTTAAGCTCTTCGATAAGGTTTTCCGTTTTGATCGGTCGGTATTGGTTCAATCTGAGTATATATTTGTAACGCAATACTTTAAGACATTTCTCCTCAATTATCTGGTGAGATATTTCATTATTTTCCAATGCTTTTTCTAACCGTTCGATTTGAGTTCCCGGAATAATCGGTTTTAACAATATGTCATTTCCGGCTAACAATGCGGTAAGAGCTTGATCGGGATAAGACGATGCTCCTTTCATTTCTAAAGCGTCAGTAAAAGTCAATCCCCGGAATCTGAGTTTTTGTTGTAATAAGGTATCGACGATAACCGGAGAAAGAGAGGCCGGTAACTCTGTCGTACTGTCTAATGCCGGAATAAGCAGATGTCCGGTCATCATTCCGGATAATCCGGCATCGATATAATGTTTAAAAGGCAATAGTTCGTTTTTTTCAAGATGTATTTTGCTGTGATTGACGACCGGAAGTGTGTGGTGAGAATCTTCGGACGTATCGCCGTGCCCGGGAAAATGTTTTCCGACAGCCATGATCCCTTCGCTTTCGAGACCTTTGGCGTATGCGATTGCTTTACGGGCTACCTGTTCCGGATTTTCACCGAATGATCGCCTTCCGATTACCGGATTCTGCGGATTGGTATTGACATCGAGTACCGGAGCGAAGTTTACTTGTATTCCCATTCTGCGACATTGACGTCCCATTTCTTTGCCGTAAGCATAAATAAGGCTGTCGTTGCGGATTGCCCCCAATGTCATATTGATCGGGAATTTTGTCGTATTCTTTAACCGCATGGCAAGTCCCCACTCACCGTCCATCGTGATCATGAGCGGAATTTTTGCCAGAGATTGGGCGTAATTGGTTAATTCCGCTTGTTTTTGTACATCCCCGCTTGTAAATAACAGACCTCCGACCTTGTATTCTTCAACATATTTGCGTATCAGTTCTTTGTTCTTTGCAGATGTGTTGACATCGACTGCCAACACAAAAAGTTGCCCGATACGTTCTTTTACGCTCATTGAGTCGAAAACCGAATCTACCCAATGCTCCATTCTTTGGGAATCTGCTTTTTTATAAAGATCAGGTTCCCGTTTTGCTTGTACGGGAAGTATAAAAAACAATATAAAAAGAATTGGCAATATTCGGTCTTTCATTGATTTGTTTTTTTATTTTTCTTGAATGAGCCTGTTGTCTAACGAGGCTTTCAGTTTTTCTCCTTTAGCCGTTTTGTCTGCTATATATTGCAACATGACGTCTCTCAACCGCAAATCCAAATCGGTGCGTGACACTGAATTTTTAAACGGGATCAGTTCATCGTTGCCATTGGCTATGTAATCGATTGTAGCTATTGTATATAATCGGGAATCATCGATTTTTTCTCCGTTGATTTTTAGTCCGTATGCTTTCCCGTCTTTCCCGATTTTTACTTCTACCTGTTTGCTTACTCCTTCACCTCCGCGACGGGCTATGATATCAAAAAGATCTTTTACATCTTTTCCTTTCAGAGTAATTACGGAAATGCTGTTTTCGAACGGGAAAATACTGAATATATTTCCGACCGTAATATCTCCTTCAGGTAAAGATGTGCGTATTCCGCCTATATTCATGACTCCGAAATCACATTTCTTTCCGGTATTTTTTTCTGCAGTTTCCACTAACAAATCGGAGGTGAAATTCGACAGACAGCTCTGAGGACGTTCTACATCCATTGCTATTTCCGATTGTCCGATTACACGAGATGTAATACTGTCGACTTTTGTTTTGTAAATATTTATAATTTCGGCAACTGACGCATCGGGGGAAGCATCGAGCCTTTCTGTTACGGGAATGGTATATCCTTTGCTTTCTATGACTGTATAATGAGTCGCAGTACAAGCTGTGATAGTGTATAAAACGACTCCGACGATAATATATTTCAATGTATTCATAAATTCTTTTTATTCTTTTTCAACGGTTAACTCTATGATTCCGACGTTCAGACCGCTTTTGCCGGTTTGCCCGATAATAACATCTTTTCCTAATTTATTTTTTACTTTTTTGGCCACAGGCAATAAAGTATGCGTATGTCCGCCGATAATAACATCTATATTTTCGCTTTGTTCTGCTAATTTGATGTCATCAGGCACGTTTCCCGGCTCTTCAAAACCTATATGTGACAAGATGACAATGACGTTTACCCCTTTTTCTTTTAATTGTGCCGCTACTTTATTGGCTGTCTCGATAGGATCATGGAAGATGATGCCTTTAAAGTTTTTGGCTTCGATAAGACTTTCCGGATTTACCCCTAACCCGATAAAACCGACCGTAATGCCATCTATTTCTTTGATGACGTAAGGTTTTATTTTAGAAGCCAGAGCTGTTTTGCTGACGTCGTAATTTGCATTTATAATATCGAATTTTGCAAGAGAGTACATTTGTGCGAGGGCTTCTACTCCGTTGTCGAATTCGTGATTTCCTATCGTTCCTATTTCATAGCCTAAAGCGTTCATCAGTTCTATCTCGAGTTTCCCTTTGAAAAAATTAAAATAAGGGGTACCTTGGACGCAATCTCCGGCATCGACTAAAAAAACGTTTTTTTCGACATTACGAACACTATCTATAAGGGCCTTTCTTCTTAAAATTCCTCCCATGTCCGGGTCTTTAGAAGCTGATTTTGATGTTGGCTCTATCTGACTATGAGTGTCATTTGTGTGTATAAATACAATTTTTTTAGTTTCCGCCTGTAATGTCAACGTGATGAAGCTCAAAAAAAAGAAAGCGGATAGAATTTTTGTTCGCATGATTTTATTGTTCCTTTTGTTTTATTCTGATGACTTTCATTGCGAAAATAACAAACTTTATCGGGGCTGTGAAACCCAATACCGTTATTAACGTTTATTTGTTGTTAAGGAAGTTTGCTCGTTCGGTATTTCCGTTTGCAAAAAAAATCCCTTTGATTTGGTTATCTGGCAAATAAATTGTTACTTTGCACCGCTTTTCGTAATCTCTGGCAGGAGAAGAGTACCCTGTTACATTACGTTTCAATACAAACATTTTAAATAGCTATTAAAAATGGATCTGATTAAAGTTGCAGAAGAGGCGTTTGCTACCGGGAAACAACACCCGAAATTCAAGAGCGGGGATACGATTACCGTAGCATACCGTATCAAAGAAGGTAACAAAGAACGTATACAGTTGTATCGTGGCGTTGTTATCCGTATCTCAGGACACGGTGATAAAAAGCGTTTTACAGTTCGCAAAATGTCTGAAAATGTGGGAGTGGAAAGAATTTTCCCGATCGAATCTCCGTTTATCGACAGTATTACTGTAAATAAAATCGGTAAAGTGCGTCGTGCTAAATTGTATTATTTGCGTGCGCTTACCGGAAAGAAAGCCAGAATCAAAGAAAAGAGAGTGTAATTATTCTCAAGAAAGGCTATATAAAAACCGCTTCGGAAATACGAGGCGGTTTTTATTTTGTATTAGTCGTGGTTTGAGCAAAATTGAGGATTTCTGAGTAATTCAAAATTTTCATAAAATCATTTTTGTCCCGTTTTTAGATAAAATTTTAAGCAGGAATAATAACATATAACAACTTTCCGTGTATAAAAATATTTTCGTTTTTCGTACCTTTGTGTCGCATTCAGAAAACAGGTTATAATTATAAAACAGATACACAATGAAAAAGAAGGCGTTTCTTATGATTTTGGATGGCTGGGGTATCGGCGATCATGCGAAAGATGATGTTATTTTCAATACTCCGACACCTTATTGGGACTATTTATTGGCGACTTATCCTAATTCCCAATTGCAGGCTTCCGGTGAAAATGTAGGTTTGCCCGATGGACAAATGGGAAATTCGGAAGTCGGTCATCTTAATATCGGCGCGGGACGTGTCGTATATCAAGATTTGGTAAAGATCAATAGAGCTTGTGCAGATAATAGTATTTTGAAAAATCCGGAAATTATTTCTGCTTTTTCGTATGCAAAAGAAAAAGGGAAGAATATCCATTTTATGGGATTGACTTCTGATGGAGGAGTACATAGTTCTCTCGATCATCTTTTTAAACTTTGTGATATAGCCAAAGAATATAATCTCGAGAATGTATTTATCCATTGTTTTATGGATGGCAGGGATACCGATCCGAAAAGCGGTGAAGGCTTTATAAAACAACTTTATGCTCATTGTGAAAAGAGTGCCGGAAAAATAGCGTCTATTATCGGACGTTATTATGCTATGGACCGGGATAAACGCTGGGAACGTGTTAAAGAGGCTTATGACTTATTGGTAAACGGAGTAGGTAAAAAGGCCGATTGTATGGTGAAAGCTATGCAAGAATCTTATGATGAGGGAGTAACCGATGAGTTTGTTAAGCCGATTGTCAATGCGAATTTTGACGGGACGATCAAAGAGGGAGATGTGGTTATATTTTTCAATTATCGGAATGACCGGGCAAAAGAGTTGACCGTTGTTCTTACTCAACAGGATATGCCGGAATTCGGGATGCATACGATTCCTAATCTGCAGTACTATTGTATGACTCCGTATGACGCATCTTTCAAGGGCGTACATATCTTGTTCGATAAAGAAAATGTAGTAAATACATTAGGCGAATTTTTAGCTTCGAAGGGACTGAAGCAGCTTCATATTGCCGAAACGGAAAAATATGCACACGTAACATTCTTCTTTAACGGAGGGCGTGAAACTCCGTTCGATAACGAGGACCGCATTTTAGTACCTTCGCCGAAAGTTGCTACTTACGATTTAAAACCGGAGATGAGTGTTTACGAAGTAAAAGATAAACTCGTAGCAGCAATAAATGAAGATAAGTATGATTTTATCGTCGTGAATTATGCAAATGGCGATATGGTAGGACATACCGGAGTATATGAAGCTATCGAGAAAGCTGTCGTTGCCGTAGATGCTTGTGTAAAAGACGCTATCGAAGCAGCTAAGGCAAACGGATATGAAGCTATTATTATTGCTGATCATGGAAATGCAGACCATGCTTTGAATAGTGATGGCACACCGAATACGGCACATTCCTTGAATCCTGTTCCGTTTGTATATGTGACGGAAAACAAGTCTGCGAAAGTGGAAAACGGAATTTTGGCAGATGTAGCTCCTTCGATTTGTCATATTTTGGGAATTGTTCCTCCTGCCGAAATGACGGGTAAGTGCTTGATTAACGATTAAAAAATTTGAAGGTTCGTAATTTTATATGCAATGGATAATAGGAATGTCCCTGTTATCCATTGTCTTTTAGTAAGAAAAATTTATGTTGCAGATACAAGATACGTTGGTTAGTTTTGATGTAGTCGAGAAAGAATTTATCTGCGATCTGGAAGCTTGCCGGGGTGCTTGTTGCATTGAAGGTGATGCCGGAGCTCCGATCGATGAAGAAGAACGACGAAAGCTGAAAGAAGTATTACCGGTGATATGGAATGACTTGACTCCTGCTGCTCATCGGGTAATAGAAGAACAAGGAGTTGCTTATATCGACGAAGAAGGAGATTTGGTTACCTCTATTGTCAATGGGAAAGACTGCGTATTTACCTGTTATGAGCCGGGAGGCATGTGCCATTGTGCCATAGAAAAGGCTTATCGGGAAGGGAAGACCGATTTTTATAAACCGATATCTTGCCACCTTTATCCTATACGTCTGACGGCTTATGATACTTTTACGGCAGTGAATTATAGCCGATGGAAAATTTGCAAGGCTGCTGAGGTTTTAGGTAGAAAAGAGGGGGTGAAAGTATATCAGTTTCTTCGAGAACCTTTAATTCGCAGATTCGGTCAGGAATGGTATGATGAGTTGTGCCTGACTGTTGCCGAATATGAAAGGCAGAAAAAGGGAAAATGATAAAATCGTATGGATATTTTAGATCTGCTTTATAGGTGGTTCGATATGGTATATAAATGGTCTCGGATATCTGATGTTGTTGTATTTGTTCGGGAATAATATTCTGTAACAAAAAAATAAAAAAGCAAGAACAATTAGTCTGCAATAATGACATGCTTGTATACTCTTATTGTAAGATGTATTATTGATCTTTATTTTATAAATTTTTGTACTATTCTTTTCCCCGATTCATCTTTTGCCGATAATATGTATATCCCTTTAGGCAATTCTTTTATGGAAATGTGGTCTTCATTTAGAAAAACTATTTTCGTGCGGCCATTAGTGTCGGTAATTGTTCCTCCTATTTTATTATTCGAAATGATTGTTTCGTTTGTAATTAATGTGTGCTTTTCTTGTTGTTTAGCTATGGTATTATTTGAAATATTTAATCCATTAAAATGTAATGGGTCGGATTTAATGTTCCCTTGTGAGTTGATAGCTGTTACGAAGATTGTATAATTCCCGTCAATGAACAGATCATTAATAGTATATGTTACATAGCCTTGCTGGTCAATGGGATTTTCCCAAATAGAATGAGCGTCTTCATCTATTATTTCAACAGTGTAAGATTCTGCTCCTAAAAAGAAAAAGCCTATTTTTAAATTGCAACCGAAATTTTCAGTGGGGATCATTTCAATGATTTCTAATGAGGGTTTTGACGGTGCGTATTGAATGAAGGGGTTATAACGGGGGCTCTCTATTGGTTTATAATATTTTGAAGGATATCTAAAAGTTTGAATTTGGTATGATGTATTTGATGGAAATTCTCTTCCAAATTTGATAGTTTCTTGCGCTTGTAGAATATTGCATAAAGAAAATACTATTAATCCTGTGAGAACAACGATGAGTTTTTTCATGATATTATATATTTGTGGTTGTTTTTTTAATGTCTTTAAAAGATATGAAA
>NZ_CEWDCG010000021.1:0-23178 GCF_982436375.1 Coprobacter sp.
TTTTCGTTGTCATTTTCTTTTTTTATTTTTATCTTTAAACAAATTTGTATTTTAAATGTGATCTATACCCGGGCTATAGCTAAAAAGCAAGATTGCAAAGTAATCACTATCATCAGCCATATTCTTTGAGAATGATCTGCATTCATATTCAGAAAAGCATACTGTAAAGCTCCATGATTGCACGCAGAAATACAATCTCCACAGTAAGAACAATTTATTCCCGGTTTGCCGGTTTTTATTTGCGCTTTCGATAATGCCCCATAACGACATCTACAGATACAAGCCCCACACAAAGTGCAAGCTTCTTTATTTATCTTGAAACGAAAAGGAGAAATATATTTTCCTAAAGATACCAAAGCACCGACCGGACAATAGCCAGAACAGTGCACCATCATATGTCTTTTATAGGAGAGGATCATAACAAAAAAACCTGTAATACCGAATAAAACAACTATTCCGGATATCGCCACATACGATAATCCGCTCCATTTGGCAACCAAAGCCACAATAACAGTCAATACCAATATAGTATATCGTGCCGGCAGAAGAAATTTATAAGGTTTTGGGGGTAATGATAAATGTCCTGCAGCCATATTATCTAATGCACCGAAATAACAAAGATGACTGCACCATGCCGGTCCTGACAACAAGATAGTAAGAATAAGTAAAAGAGGCATAAACCCAAATTCCCAACGATAAACAGCCCCTCCGATTATCATCATCGGGATAGGAAAATGCAACTCTCCGGACAAAAGAAATATAGAGTCGCACATAATCCCCAACAAAAGTTGCCCGAAAAAGGAAAAAGAGAATATCAGCCAACTATATCTTCTCCAACGAGCTCTCAAACAAATATCCTGCATTTTCCAGCATAACAAAAAAGCATAAGCCGCAGCCAATACTACTTGTAGCCAACATCCGCCCCTAAAAAACCTTTCACCTAAAAATAGGCCTGGAACTTTTACTGCGACAACCGATAACAAGAATAAAGTCGATAACGCAGGAACAAATGCCGTAAATAACCGTATATGGGAAAAAGATACGGTCATGAGTTATAAAAGAGTGGATAATAGTTTGGTGAGATTGTCGATAAACATTCTTACAGAAATAGCCAATAGAATAATCCCAAAGAATTTTCGAAGTACATAAACGCCTCCCTTACCCAACAGCTTCTCGATAATATTGACTCGCTTTATTACAATATAAATTATTAAAATATTAAGGACCAATGCTATTATTATATCAAGCAAGCTATACAACGCCCGCAAAGAAAGCAATGTCGTAAAAGAACCTGCCCCGGCAATCAACGGAAAAACAATCGGAACTATTGTCGCAGAACCAGCAGGCCCGTCCATCTTAAAAATCTCCACGCCAAAAATCATCTCTATAGCCATTACGAAAATCACTAACGAACCGGCAATGGCAAAGGAAGATATATCTACATGAAAAAGTTGTAACATCATGTTTCCCATAAAAAGAAAAACAATAAAAGAAAATAAAGAATAAAATGCAGCCTTGCCTGCATTAATTTCATTTCCTTTTTCTTTTAAATCGATAATAATAGGAACCAGCCCCGTTATATCAATCACAGCAAATAAAACGACAAAGGCACTGATTACCTCCTGAATGTCAAAATGCAATAGATTATCCATAGGTTTAAGTTTTTACAGGAGCAAAGTTAACAAAAAAAAAATAAATCAATAGTTTCTAAACAATTGTATCGATTTTATGTTTACAAATTGAAGGTTAGATTTTTATTTATACTTTTGAATAAACAAAATATGGATTCGATGGACAGCATGTATGACGTTTTGCTGCAACTTCCGTTATTTCAGGGAGTCAGCAGAGCAAAAATTTCAGAGCTTATCGAGAAAACAAAATTTCATTTTCTCAAATATAAATCGGGAGAACAAATCGTATCAAAGGGAGAAGAGTGTACACACTTGAAATTCCTGATATCTGGATGCGTACGTTCAGAAATGGTCAACAAAAGCGGAAAGATTCGTGTTTCGGAAGTCCTTTGCGCTCCGAACGTATTGTCACCCAATCACCTATTCGGCAGGAATACAAATTATCCATCCGATCTCTATGCTGTAGAAGAAACAGGGATCATGCAAATCGATAAGCAAACATTTATCCGCATCATGCAGGATGAATCGATTATCCTTATAAACCTGTTGAACATCATATCGAGGCGTTCCCAGAAAAGTGTCGAAACATTTCTCGCACTTTCTTCCGGAAATGTAAAAGAACGCTTGGCATTTTGGGTACTCTGCTTTACACAGCGCAAGTCGATAGACGTAAGGGTAATATGCAAACAAAAAGATTTGTACACATTTTTCGGAGTACAACGTTCTGTTTTTATGAATGCACTAAACGAATTGAAAGAAGACGGCATCATCGATTACTCGACTCATGAGATTACTATCCTCGACCGGGAAAAACTTAAAGCCATTCTTACCACAGATGATGACGATTAAATAAAAAACTTACAAAACATAAAGAAGCCGGAATTAGGCCTTTCTATTCCGGCTTCTTTATGTTTATTTACTGTCTAAAAAATAAAAAAGGTATTGCCCGTTCTCAAGAAGCAATACCTTTTATCTATTCAAAGAAAATATATAAAAAGCTAAAGTCAGTCGTCACTCCGCGATCCTAAAAACAAAAGAATATAATATACCAATGTAGCCAATGAACTAAGAGCCGCCACTACATATGTATATGCCGCCCATTTAAGAGCATCTTTGGCTTTATCATGTGTACTTACATTTGTTATCCCTGCTCTGTCAAGCCAAGCTAAAGCTCTTGCACTCGCATTTATTTCTACCGGAAGCGTCACAAAACTGAACAATGTAGTCAATGCGAACAAGATAATCCCGAAAAGCATAAGCTGCGGAAAACTCTGCAACAATATAATACCCGCCAACAGCACCCATTGTACCCAATGCGATGCAAAACTCACAATAGGAACTAATTTGG
The DNA here is from genome assembly GCF_982436375.1 of Coprobacter sp. Lineage (NCBI taxonomy): Bacteria > Pseudomonadati > Bacteroidota > Bacteroidia > Bacteroidales > Barnesiellaceae > Coprobacter > Coprobacter sp. Next base: position 2,980 of record NZ_CEWDCG010000021.1, read on the forward strand.
ATCTCATATTCAAAAACGCATAAGCAGTAGCATGTTGCACGGCATGTCCGCACTCATGAGCCGCTACTGCAGCAGCAGCAACACTATTACCATGATAAACCTCATGGCTTAAATTTACCGTATGATTCTCCGGATTATAGTGATCTGTCAATTTCCCGTCAACAGAAGTAACGGTAACATTATAAATACCGTTATCATGCAACATCTTTTCGGCTATATCTTTTCCTGTCAGACCATTTGGAATAGGTACTTTAGAATAGTTTTCGAATTTGTTTTGCAATGTCTTTTGCACTCCGAAACTAATCAAAGCAAAGACAATGAAAATAACATAAATCATAAATTTCTCTTTTATTGTTTGAGACAAATATACTACAAAAAGAGGATTTCAAATGTTAAACAAAACGGGAGGTATAAATAAATAGAGTTAAAACGATTTATACTCGAACAACAAGATATCTTTTATCTTTTTCAAAAACAAAAACAAACAGCAATAGATATTTTCCCACGAATAAGAATAAAGATTTATATATTTGTAAATAAATAAGATTATAAACAGATAATTATGAAAGAACGCATCAAATCATTTTCCCGACAAATATCCGGCACTATAAAAAACAATACGGCAGAGATAACAATCTCGATTCTCTGTTTTGTATCTGCATCTCTCATTCGGGAAAATGTAATTACGACAAACAAATTGTATCCTTTTGTTTTTCCTCTGTTCTTTGTCCTTTCTTATCTTTTAAATAAATGGTTTTCACAAGGGACATGGAGAATCTTATATTATATCTCGCCATTATTGGTATTTCCTTTTTTCTGTATAGATGTTTCTGATTGGGTTTTCTCCATAGAATATTCCGTTGCACTTACCATCGCAGCTCTTATGCTCCTCATCCGAAACTGGATTTCCGACAATAAATCTTTTACGTTCCAGGCAACTTGCTATTTTACCCATCTGCTTCAAGCGGCTCTCCTAAGCGGATGCGCATACTTCTTATTAATCAGCATTTATTACTCCGTCACTTACATCTTCAATATATTTCCCCAAAGCGAGTATAACGTTTCTTCCTATTTATCTATGATATGTTTCATTATAGGAATGCCCTGCCTATTTTTAACATTCAATAACCGACAAGAAACCTTATCGACTCAAGAAAAAAAATCTGCTCTGGAAATACTTACAAATTATATACTATCTCCTGCGATACTCATATACACGATCATACTATACATATATTTTACGACTATTTTCTTTTCGTGGAGCTTACCTAAAGGCGGAATTGCATATATGGTATTCGCTTTTACGCTAATTACGGTATTGGCAAAGGCCCTGCAACCATTTTTACACAAACAAATATACAACTGGTATTACAGACATTACAGTCTGATCTCTATCCCAGCCCAGCTCATGTTTTGGATAGGAGTACTATATCGAGTTCAACAATACGGATTTACGACAGCACGAGTTTATCTGGTTATCTGTGGATCTATTATGTCGATAACACTACTTTTATTCCTATCAAGCAAAACTGGCCGGTACTTATACGTTACAGCTCTGTCTATCATACTACTCGCAAGTTTCACTTATATTCCGGGAATAACAGCTAAAAACATCGGTATAGAATCCCAACAGAAGAGAGTAAGTGTTTTATCTCGGAATTTAGACCTTTTAGGAGAAAATGGAAAATTAAAAAATATATCGGAAACAAATAGCGACAGTCTGCTGTACGACCCGCAATACACACAACTATACGAAGCTTTTTTATACGTACAACACGAAAAAGGAAAAGATTTCGTACAGAAAAAATACGGTACGAATTTACTTCCTGAACCACAAGAAAGATATAAGGACTCTGCCTATGATTTCGTTTCATTGCCTCTACTCGATGGAAAAACAAAAAAAATAGATATCAGTATGTATCGATCTCTGTACCCGATAAATCTAAGTGACAGTTGCGAAGATATCAGCGTCGATACTTCCGGGAAAAAATTACTGATCAAAGACAAAAATGACGTTTTACTAAATATCAGTTTCGAGGAATTGCAAACATCATTACTTCAAAAATCAGGACTTACAAAAAATTCCACAAAAAAGAGATTCTTACAGCAAGAAAATATACTCACAAATTACGAAACTGATTCTTTATACATATCTTTCGGACGAATAATATTCGATATGAAAACTGATCTGACAATAAGCAACCTGCAAATAGATTATATTCTCCGAAAATAGAATATAACCACTCTTAAAGCCTGTCTAAACTTTTTTCGGATAACATTTGAGAGAAATCCACATGAATAGTAAGTTTCCCTCTTAAAAGGAAACTGTACCAATAACCGACAACATCGTTACAAAGTGGAAGAAATTCCTCAAAAAATTTATTGCTCGAAAACAAAATAATTACAATATTCTCTCCAAAACCCATTCATTTATCAAAAACAAGCATAAAACATTCATTTAAATATCAATTTATCATAATAATATTTATCAATAAAACAATATGAGTATATTATTGGCATATCATTATACATCTTATTATTTTTGAAGTGTTCTATGGTTAATACAGGAAGCGTCATCCGGGAATATCAAATACAATGTAAAAGATATAACATACATCCCCCATATATCTTTCACTTGTCAAGATACCGGATCTCGCTTATTTTCCCTACAAAAGGCCATATAATTAACATCATAGGAGGTCAATAATAACCTCCGCATAGAGGCGTCTATGCCTCAAAATCCTTTCTGCATAAAAAACGCTTCCGATAAGATACCGGAAGCGTTTATTTTTAAAGTATTATTTTCAGTATCAAAAGCCGAATAGCCCATGGCTATACTCAAATATTTGATCATATATTCCGCTGATCAAACCGATCACAACAATACCCAATACGCAAAGTAATATACTCAAACGAGAAGCATTATCGGAACGGAAACTTTCAACTACACATTCATCTTGTTTGATAAACATGGCCTTAACCACCAATAAATAATAGTATAATGAAATAACCGTATTAATAAGAGCTATCAATACAAGAATATAAAAACCTTGTTCTGCTGCGGCATAAAAGATAAAGAACTTGCTGAAAAAACCGGCAAAAGGAGGAATACCAGCTAATGAGAACATAGCCAGCATCATCGCAATACTTAGTTTAGGATTAGTCTTATAAAGGCCATTATAATCATCCATATTTACTTTTCCCGTCCGATTTTCAATAACCGATATCACTCCGAAAGCAGCAAGATTGGAGAAGATATAGACCAATACATAATAACTCAGCGATGTTAAGCCTAAACCTGTATTCGATATAACGCCCAACATAATATAACCGGCTTGCGAAATAGAAGAAAAAGCAAGAAATCTTTTCAGATTTTGTTGACGAATCGCAAACAAGTTACCTATTGTAATCGTGAGAATAATCAATGCATATAAAATACCCTGCCAAATACATTCGACAGAACCAAATACTTTATACAATATCATCATAAAGGTAAAAGCTGCAGCTCCCTTAGAGATAACAGACAGATAAGCAGTTACCGAAGTCGGCGCTCCTTGATAAACATCTGCCGTCCATAAATGGAAAGGAACTAAAGACAGCTTGAATCCCAATCCGGCAATAAAAAAGACTAACCCTACGATGAGCAAAGGCGACACACCGAGCATATAACTCAAATCATCAAAATAAAGAGTCCCCCCTATTCCATACAAATAAGAAATACCCAATAGCATCAAAGCGGATGAAAATACGGCAATAAATACATATTTAGCGGCGGCTTCATGAGAATCATGTTTGTATTTTTCCATAGCAACCAAAGCAGTGATAGGCAAAGAAGCTGTTTCGAGTCCGAGAAAAAACAATAAAAAGTTTCCCGAAGAAGTCATTAAATACATACCCAAAAGCGTAATAAGCGTCAACACATAATATTCTCCGCGACGAATTATCACATCTTCGTTTTTAATCCAAGACGAAGCCTGTATTAAAACGAGTAATGTTCCGATATTGAGTATGGTCTTAATTACCGATGTAGCCGGTCCCGACTGATACATGCCACCGAAAAGAGACACTTGTTCTCCCGGAACAATCGTAAATATTGTATGCGCTAATAATAAAACACAAGCTGTCGCAGAAAAGCATTTCAAGCTTTTAACCGACCCGAATGTATCATATAAAAACAGGAGTACGATAACTACCAATAATGATAGCTCATCCCGCATTCCTAAAAAATTTGAATAATCCATACTCTTTCTATTAGATATATTGTAAAATGCGTTGACTAATTACTTCCATACTATTGCTGATCATATTAGATACCCAAGAAGGAGCGATACCTAAAGCAGCAACCGAAACGATCAAAGATATTGCCGAAAGCCGTTCGAACCAAGTTGCATCGGTAAGAGACAAATGATGTTCATTCTCGACTTTACCATAAAGCAGTTTTCCTACTACTCGAAGGATATATACAGCCGTAATTACAATGGAGGTACAAGCAATGATAGTAAAAGCTCTATGGAAAGTATCCGTCCATTGGAAAGCTCCGACAAATACTGTCATTTCTGCAACAAAACCACTTAATCCCGGAAGTCCTAAAGAAGCAAAACCGGCAATTACATAACAAGTCGAAAGGAATGGCATAATTTTCATAAGACCGCCCATCTCCCGAATATCCCGAGTATGCGTACGACCGTAAATCATACCGATCAACGCAAAGAAAAGGGCCGTCATCAAACCATGAGACAACATTTGCAATACAGCTCCGGTCATAGCTGTAGTATTCCACATTAGCAATGCAAACAGCACCAAACCGCAGTGACTTACAGAAGAATACGCATTGATATATTTCAAGTCTTTTTGTACACAAGCACTAAATGCTCCGTAAACAACACTGATACCGGTTAAAATCAAAAATATCCAAGAAAGTTCTTGTGTTGCCTGAGGCATCAAGTACATCGCTACCCTAAAACATCCGTATCCTCCAAGCTTCATCAACACACCGGCATGCAACATAGAAACCGCCGTCGGAGCAGAAGCATGACCATCAGGTGACCATGTATGGAACGGAAACATCGCTCCTAACACTCCGAAACCGATAAATGTCAAAGGGAAGAAAAGATACTGGGCACTCATCGGAATCGCATTATTTTTTGCAATTTCCAATATATTCATAGTCAAATGTCCATCGGCTGAGGAATGAAAATAAATACCCAATATACCGACAAGCAATAACGCAGATCCTCCCATAAGCATCAAGGTCAGCTTCATTGCCGCATAATTCTTATTACCGCTTCCCCAAACTCCGATCAATAAGTACATCGGAATCAAAGCGATCTCATAGAACATGAACATCGTAAACAGGTTAATAGAAATGAAGAACCCGAATACTCCGATTGATAACAGTATAAGCCAAAGGAAAAATTCTTTTGGCAGAGGATCTATTTTCCAAGAAGCAAAGACCCCTGCAAAAACAATAATTGCAGAAAGCAAAATCATCGCCACCGAAACACCATCGACACCCACCGTATAATGAATATTCAGAGGCGCATACCAGACGGTATCGGCAAGAAACAGCATCTCCGCTGTATTTCCGGCAGAGCGCTCACACAAATAGAGCGCAACTAAACCTATTGCTAATAATAATTGAATGGCTGAACCGGTTACGGCTACCAATCGTATCTGTTTCATCTCTTTCGACAAGGCCAACCCGACCATCATCAAAAGAGGAATAAGCACAAATAAAGATAAAAAATTCATAGTAATTCTTTTTATAAATATCTTTCAACCATTCTTTACAAGCATATAACAGCTATAATGGCAATGATCATAGCACCTAAAATAAATACCAACGCATAAGATTGCAAACGACCCGACTGCAACCCGCGAATATGATAGGATGTTGTCTGTGTTATCCATGCTAACATATTCATACTTCCATCAATAACATGACGGTCGAACCAAGCGATCGGAGAACAAATGCCATTGAAAATAATCTTATGGGTAATAAACTGGTAAACCTCATCAATATAGAAACGATGATATGCCCATTTATATAAACCGCTCATCGAAGCTGCCATACGGGCAGGTTTATCATTCGGATTCTTATACAACCAAGTTGCCAATGCTATCCCGACGATAGCGATAATGACACTGGTCACGGCAACCGACATTTCGATATGAATATGGTACGGCAGACCGTCACTTGTCACAAACTCACCGAAAGGAATAAATCCTGCAACACAAGTCACCAATGCTAAAAATACCAAAGGTATATACATCACTTTCGGTGCTTCATGAGGCGTGTGCTCATGTTCAGCTTCTTTTCCCCAGAAAATATTATAATATAAACGGAACATATAGAATGCGGTAAGACCAGCGACTACAGTCATCCAAATTCCCCAGAAAGTGCTCTTTTCGAACACAGCCGCCAAAATCTCGTCTTTACTGAAGAATCCAGAGAACGGAGGAATTCCGGCGATAGCCAAACATGCGATTAAGAAAGTTATATGAGTTATCGGCATATATTTACGAAGTCCGCCCATCTGAGACATTTCATTCGAGTGAACGGCATGTATAATAGCTCCTGCTCCCAAGAAAAGTAAAGCCTTAAACATGGCATGAGTAAATAAATGGAACATTGATGCCATATAACCTAAACCGGCCGCTTCACTGGCAACACCTAAAGAAACCATCATAAATGCGATCTGAGAAATGGTAGAAAACGCCAAAACCCGTTTTATATCAGTCTGTACACATGCTACAACAGCAGCATATAATGCAGTAAATGCCCCGATATAGGTTATCAGATCAAGAACTTCAGGTGTCATACAATAAACCGGGAATAACCGGGCAACCAGATAAACTCCGGCAACAACCATCGTTGCGGCATGGATCAATGCAGAAACCGGAGTCGGACCTTCCATTGCATCAGGTAACCATATATGCAAAGGAAACATTGCTGATTTTCCGGCACCACCCATAAAGATAAGAGCCATTGCCCAAGATGCTATCGAGAAACCGAGGAATGTTTTACCTCCCGTAGAAGAAAGAATAGAGACACTGCCATCGGTCAAAGTTTTAAAATCAAATGTTTCGGTATAGAACGAAAGGATCAAAATACCAACCAAGAATCCGAGATCCGCAAATCGAGTTACGATAAATGCTTTCTTAGATGCAGAAACCGCTGACGCTTTTGTATAATAGAATCCGATCAGCAAGTAAGAAGAAGCACCCACCAACTCCCAGAAAATATACATTTGAAAAATATTGGTCGCCACAACCAGACCTAACATCGAAAAGCTGAATAGCGACAAGAACGCAAAATAGCGTTGAAACCCAACCTCTCCATGCATATAGCCGATACTGTATAAATGTACCATAAGAGATACTGTGGTTATCACGACCAACATCATTACAGAAATAGGATCAAGCAATATTCCCAAACTGATATGCAAATGTTCTGTAAAATGCAACCACTCGATATTGAAAGGTATCAATGTCTGATACACTCCGTCCACACGTGGTAAAGTAAAATACTGAAAAGCGACCGTATAAGCCAATGCCGTCACGATAAATAATCCGGTAGTTCCCAATAAACCGGCAGTACGGTGCGACATCTTATGCCCGCAAAGCCCTAATAACAGGAACATAAAGAGCGGTAACAAAAGTATAATCAATGAATATTCCATAATTCGTTGTTTAAAGCAATGATCAATATTTCATCTTATCCAGATTACCCACCTGAATATTCCGAATATTACGGTAAATATTTATAATAATCGCAATTGCTATTGCAGTCTCAGCAGCAGCAATTCCCACGGCAAAAAGGGTAAAGAAAAATCCTTCTAACTGCTGAGGGAAAAGGTATCGGTTAAACACCACAAAATTTATATCTACCGAGTTGAGCATCAGCTCCAGCGAAATAAGTATTGCCAGCATATTTCTACGGGTAATAAAACCGTAAACTCCGGCAAAAAACATGACGGTACTCACCATCAGATAACCAATCATAGGGATTTCCATACATTTTATCTTTTTCGGGCAATCATAATGCCGCCGATTATACAAGCTAATAATAACACACTGATTACCTCAAAAGGTAATATATACTGGTACTTTTCCATCCCCATAAGAGCATGTCCGACTGTTTTCATGTCCAGCTCCGAAAAACTCTGAAAACTAGACGGTGTAAAAACTTGCGTAATCAATGCATAACCGCAAACCACTGCTCCGACGACAGATGCCAAAATTCCCCAAAAATTTTTCTTGCTGGTCAATTTCTCAGCCTTTTCTCCCAAACCGCTGGTCAATAAAATTGAGAAGACAAACAGAACGACAATCCCTCCTGCATAAATAGCAATTTGCACTGCACCGAGGAAGTGATAATCGAGCTGAAAATAGAGACCGGCAGTAGCAAACAACACAAAAAGAAGATATGTCGCTGCCCGTAAAATACGACGGGTAGTCACCGTAAGAACAGAAAATATGACAATAACCGCCGCAAGCAAATAAAAGATAACCTGATTCGCTATTTGTTCCATAATAAATTATTTGTTTTCTACAGTTGCTTCTGTAGTATGATTAAGTTGTTTTACCAATTTTTCACGGGTAAAGACAGCATGTTCAAAATCCGGAACAAACTCCAATGCATCGTGAGGACAAGTTATTACACATAATTGGCAGAAAGTACAACTACCCAAATCATACATATATTTATCTAACACTCGTTTCGTTTTTCCGTCTTCCGTTGTAATCTTAGAAGAAAGGACCTTGATAGTTCCATTCGGACAATTCATTTGACAGATACCGCAGGCAATACATTTGTTATGCCCGTTCTCATCCTCAATCAATGTCAATGTTCCCCTGAAACGATCAGCGATCTTTAAAGTCTTTCTGTTCTCAGGATATTGTTCGGTCACTTTCGGTGTTACAAATTCCTTTCCCGTTACTTTCATCCCGACCAATAAGCTCCACAAGCCTTTCCAGAAAGAAGTGATGTAATTTTTAAAACTTTCCATTTCTACGTTTTCGCAACTATATTTTTGAATCTTATTTTTCTTTTATTTGTGTGTTACTTATTCTGTGTCTTTGACTGTTCCACCCAAAATATCGAGCAATTCGGTTGTGATTCCCTGCTGACGCAATTTATTATACTCAAGTTGTAAATCCTCTAACAGATTCTTGGCATTATCACTCGCCATTTGCATTGCCATAATACGAGCCCCCTGTTCCGAAGTCCGACTCTGATAACAAGCCTCTTGCAAAGTCGAACGCACAAAAAGCGGAAGTACAAGCTCAAATATCGTAGAACGGTCAGGTTCATAAATATAAGGCGTATTCCTATGCGCTTTAGCATCAGACAAAAACTCTTCTGTACTTATCGGTAAAAGAAGACGTGTTTTCATCACCTGAGAAGCAACACTTTTATAATATGCATATACGACCTCTATCCGATCAAACTCGTGGGCAAGAAAAGCCTCCGTCAATTCATCGGAAAACCGTTTTAAGGTATCAGGAGTACTCTTAGAAGAAAGATACTCTACCGGACGTACCTGTATTCCCGGAGTTTTTGCAACTAAAGACTTGACTTTTTTCCCGATCGGATATACCGTTACCTCTATCGTGGAATCTGACGATTCACGTAATATATCTATAGAATCGATAAGAGATTTGTAAAGTTGCACATTAAATGCTCCGCAAAGCCCTTCATCAGAACCGAAAATGACAAAAGCGACCCGTTGGACGGGACGTTGTTCGGTCAACGGCGATTGATAGTCACTATCGGCCCCCAGCAAATTATTAATCGTACTCTGTATCTGATCTCTAAACGGCACGACATGCTTCAAAGCAATTTCTGCTTTCCGCAACTTTGCCGAAGAAATCATCTTCATAGCACTGGTAATCTTTTGGGAAGACTGGACAGACCCGATTCTTCCCTTCAATTCGCGCATTGTTGACATAACTTCTAAGCCTTAAATCGGTTTGCGACATCAGCAGCAACATCCTGAAGAATTTTTTCCATTTCTTCAGTCAACTTACCTGCACGAAGTTCGTCCAGAACTTCTGTCTTATATTTCGTTTTCAATATCTGCAAAAATACTTTTTCAAACTCCGCAACTTTATCCAAAGGAACATTCCGGAGTAATCCTTTCGTTCCGCAATAAATGACGGCAATTTCGTCTTCTACCCGCATCGGAGAATATTGAGGCTGAACAAGAATCATACTATTCTTACGACCTTTATCTATCACCATTTCCGTAACAGGGTCAAGATCTCCCCCGAATTTAGAGAACGATTCCAACTCCCGATATTGAGCTTGGTCGATTTTCAACGTTCCAGCCACTTTCTTCATCGCTTTCACTTGAGCATTTCCACCCACACGAGATACAGAAATACCTACATTGATAGCAGGTCTCATTCCTTGATTAAATAATCCCGTTTCAAGAAATATCTGTCCATCGGTAATCGAAATTACATTCGTAGGAATATAAGCAGAAACATCTCCGGCCTGAGTCTCGATAATAGGTAAAGCGGTCAGAGAACCTCCACCTTTTACTATCGGCTTAAGAACAGCAGGCAAATCATTCATTGTTTCTGCAACTTCATCATTCGCGATAATCTTCGCTGCACGTTCCAATAAACGAGAATGCAAATAAAATATATCACCCGGATAAGCTTCACGACCCGAAGGACGACGCAAGATCAAAGATATTTCACGATAAGCAACTGCCTGTTTCGACAAATCGTCATAAACGACTAAAGCGTGGCGGCCGCTATCCCTGAAAAACTCTCCGATAGCCGCACCCGCAAACGGTGCATAATATCTCATCGAAGCCGAATCGGATGCATTGGCAGCAAGCACAATCGTATATTCCAACGCTCCATGTTCCCGCAACGTATTTACCAAAGTCGCAACAGAAGAAGCTTTTTGTCCGATAGCTACATAAATACAATATACCGGATCACCTGCAAGGTAATTATCCCGTTGATTCAAAATAGTATCTACCGCAATCGAAGTTTTTCCGGTTTGACGGTCACCGATAATCAGCTCCCGTTGACCACGTCCGATAGGCACCATAGAATCGACAGCTTTTATACCTGTCTGCAACGGCTGATTTACCGGCTGACGGAAAATTACGCCCGGAGCTTTACGGTCAAGAGGCAACAAAACAGTTTCTCCTTCAATGGGACCGGCTCCATCAATCGGCTCACCCAACGTATTAATCACACGTCCCAACAAACCTTCTCCTACAGGTATAGAAGCGATCTCGCCCGTACGACGCACCGTCATGTTCTCTTTCACCTTATCTGCAGCACCCATCAGGATCACCCCTACGTTGCTTTCTTCAAGGTTCATCGCCACTCCGCGTACCCCATTTTCAAACTCAATCAACTCGCTGGAACGAACATTATCCAACCCGAACACATGAGCGACACCATCGCCCACTTCAAGTACAGTACCAACTTCTTCAAAATCGATTTTAGTATCGACCTCTTCAAGTTGTTGTTTTAAAATATCGGATATTTCGTTTGGTTTTATCATAATTGCTTTTTGCTGTTTAGTAATTTTAAACGCAATAATTTAAGTTCCTTATTTACGGAAGCATCTAATTGCATAGAATCGACCCTCACAATAAATCCTCCGATAATGGAAGGATCTACTTCATGAATAAATTCGACCTCTTGTCCTGCTTTCTGCAGAATAAGCGACTTGATTTTACCGATTGCCTCTTCATTCAGCTCCATTGCCGTAATAATACGAACCTGGGCTATCTGTTTCAACTCCCGATAAAGTTCCTGATACATCAGGTAAATCGACCGAATATATGCTTCACGCCGGTTATGGATTACTAAACGAACAAAACGAAGGTAGTCTTCTCCCGGAGCCACACCGACGGCAGCAGCAAGGAGACTCTCCTTATCCTTTGCAGAGAGCACCGGATTCAACAATGCTTTCTGTAACTCAGGATGCGAGACAAAGTTCTCTTCAAACTTCTTTACCTCCTCATATATCTGGTCCGTAGTTCCGCGATCCTGTGCAAATTTAAGCAAGGCCTTAGCATACCTACGTGAAATCAGCCCCTCGTCCATGTTCTTTTAGTTTTTGTTCTCAATATCATTCAGTAGTTTGTCGATCATCTCAATCTGAGTCTTATCATTCGACAACTCTTTCCGCATCAATTTTTCAGCAATTTGTAAAGCAAATGCACTGACTTCGGTACGGAACTGTTGTTCTGACTCTTTACGAGCTTGCTCGATCGACAAGGCAGCAGCGTCCATCACTTTCTTGGCCTCTACGGAAGCCGCTTTTTTAGCCTCTTCAATAATCTGAGACTTCATCTGCGTCGCTTCTCGTATAATATCCATTTGCTGACGTTGAGCTTCTGCCAATAAGGACTGTGCGTTCTCGGTAGCCTTTTCTAATTGAGCTTTTGCATCTTGAGCATATTCGACTCCTTTGTCGATAAGATCAGCCCGATCATCAATACTCCGAATAATATAAGGCCATGCGTATTTTGCAAGTATGGCAAAAAGAACCACAAATACAAAAAACATCCAGAACACCAGCCCGAATTCGGGCTTAAACAGTTCCATAGCTTATTATAAAAATATCGCTAACAAACAAACAATAATAGCAAACAAAGCCACACCTTCAACCAAAGCGGCAATCACGATCATGTTCGCACGAATATCGTTAGATGATTCCGGTTGACGAGCGATAGACTCCATGGCAGAAGATCCGATCTTACCAATACCCAAACCTGCACCGATTGCTACAATACCAGCACCTATACATGCTCCGATTTTTGCTAAACCTGCACCGGCAGCTGCTTGTAATAAAATCATTCCTAACATAACGTTTTAATTTTAAAGTTATACATTAATTCTTTTTCGTAATTATTGTTTTTCTTCACCTCGTACACGTGCCAAACTGATAAATATGGTAGATAACATGGTGAAAACATAAGCTTGAATAAAACAAATAAGGAAATGCAACAGATTCATGAAAAGGGAAAAAGCAACTGATAAAACCGTCGTTCCTCCCAAAACTGCAGTTCCCATAGTTCCGAATATAAAAATAAGAGAAATCAACACCAATACAATAAGATGTCCTCCCAGCATATTAGCAAACAGACGAATCATCAATGCAACCGGTTTTGTAAACACTCCGAATATCTCGATAACGGGCATCAAAGGAACCGGACATTTCATCCACATCGGCACCTCCGGCCAAAACAGATCTTTCCAATAATGTTTTGTACCGAAAAGATTCACTGCTAAAAATGTACAAACCGCCAATACAAGAGTAATTGAAATATTTCCTGATAAGTTAGCACCTCCCGGGAATATAACAATCATACCCAAGATATTGATACAAAGTATAAAGAAAAAGAGTGTAAGCAGATAAGGAGCAAAACGTCGTGCATCTGGTCCTAAAATCGGCTTTATCACATCTTTATAAATCATATCTACAACAAACTCCAACGACCCTAACCAGCGACGTGGTGCTTTATAAGGATGTTTCTTATACCACCGAGCTAACGGAAAAAATAATAAAAACATCACTAAAGCAGTTATCATGAGCGCCATTACATTTTTTGTAATAGATATATCAAAAGGCCGATATTCTTTTCCTGTAGCATCAAGCCCTACGATTTTACCTTTATAATCCCCGTCTTGAGCGATAAAATATCCATCATAAGAATTTCCACCTTCCAGACGTTTAGAATTAAAAATAGACCACTCTCCTTTATAATCACGGACAATCACCGGCAATGCCATGCGACTATGAGAGAAAGGGATTTCCCATCCGTAATTATCAAGCAAATGCTCAAAGATCGCCTCTTTGGCATTGAACGGTTCTTCCTCTTCCGATGCAGATGCCACAAAAGGCATAAACAAGAAGAGCAATAATCCCATCCAATATATTAAAATATGCTTCATTTCTTTTTCTCTTTTGCAATAGACCTGCCAGACTCTGTTTCCCCTTAACGAAGGCAAACGGCGATCCGGTTATTATTTACATCTACAAATCCTCCGTCTATATCGACAGTCTTCAATTCTCCACCAGTCTCGTATTCAATAATCCCCGGCACTAATGTCGAAAGTAAAGACGCATGATCCTCCAATACTGTAAACGACCCCAGCTCCCCGGGAAAAGTAACCTTAGTCACCTCTCCCTGAAATACGATTCCTTCTGAAGAAATAATTTCAAGATTCATAGTATCACTTATTTATTTTCCTTAGCCTCTTTCATCATCTTTTCACCCTTAGCAATAGCTTCATCAATCGTACCGACATTCATGAAAGCTTGCTCAGGATACTTATCCATCTCCCCATTCAGAATCATTTTGAATCCTCGAATTGTCTCCTCTAAAGGAACCATCACTCCGGGAATACCGGTAAATTGCTCAGCGACATGGAAAGGCTGGGACAAAAATCTCTGTGCACGACGAGCACGATTTACTACCAGCTTATCGTCATCCGACAACTCATCCACACCCATAATGGCAATAATATCTTGCAATTCATTATAATGTTGCAACAACTGTTTCACCGCCTGAGCAGTATTATAATGATCTTCACCGATAATTAGCGGATCAAGAATACGAGAAGTAGATTCCAGAGGATCTACTGCCGGATAAATTCCCAATTCGGTAATCTTACGACTCAACACGGTAGTAGCATCCAAGAAGCTGAATGTTGTTGCCGGAGCAGGGTCTGTCAAGTCATCTGCCGGCACATATATAGCCTGTACCGAGGTTATAGAACCTGTCTTCGTCGAAGTAATACGTTCCTGCAAAGCTCCCATCTCTGAAGCTAATGTCGGCTGATAACCTACGGCTGAAGGCATACGTCCCAACAATGCCGAAACTTCTGAGCCGGCTTGTGTAAAACGGAATATATTATCAATGAAGAAAAGTATTTCTTTTCCGCCTTCATTCGAATCGCGGAATTGCTCTGCAACAGTCAATCCAGACAAAGCGACACGCAAACGAGCTCCGGGAGGTTCATTCATCTGTCCGAAGACCAAAGAAGCTTGAGAACTGTTCAATTTCTCCATATCGACTTTAGACAAATCCCAGTTCCCTTTTTCCATCTCCGCCTTGAATTCGTCACCATAATTAATAACTCCCGATTCGATCATTTCACGAAGTAAATCGTTTCCTTCACGAGTACGTTCTCCGACACCGGCAAAAACAGAAAATCCATTATGACCCTTTGCTATATTATTGATCATTTCCATGATCAACACAGTTTTTCCGACACCTGCACCGCCAAACAATCCAATTTTACCTCCCTTCGAATAGGGTTCAAGCAAATCAATAACCTTTATTCCGGTATAAAGGAATTCTGTATTGATAGACAAATCCTCAAAAGCGGGAGCCGGACGATGAATCGGTTGTACGTCTTTATAATCAAGGTTCGGGAGATGATCAATCGTTTCTCCAATAACATTCATCAGACGACCTTTGATCTGAGAGCCTGTAGGCATAGCCAACGGACGTTGCAAGTCAATCACTTTCATGCCGCGTCTCAATCCGTCGGTAGTGTCCATAGCTACGCAGCGAACGGTGTTTTCTCCGATATGCTGTTCTACTTCCACAATAAGATCGGTAGAGTCTTCACGTTCGATTTTCAAAGCTGAATAAATAGGAGGCAACTCATTATCCTCCCCTTCGAACGCAACATCGACAACCGGACCGATAACCTGTGTTATATATCCAAATTTATCTCTCATAATTCATCTTTTTAACTGTTTATATATAGCGACAAACCGTTATTTAATCAAAAATGCAAGCCGAATACGACAACTAAAGTCATAACCAACAAATTAATCAGGCCTATCGGAACTAAATATTTCCATTCCAAATGGAGCAACTGATCAATACGCAAACGGGGGAATGTCCATTTAAACCACATGATAATAAACATCACTACCGCCGTTTTCCCAAAGAACCATATCACAGAAGGAATATAATCCATGACCTGGTTAAAAGCATCCCAACCGCCAATATGGAAAGGCATCCAACCGCCTAAAAACAATAAACTGGCAATACCGGAAACAATAAACATATTCAGATATTCGGCCAAATAATAAAAGCCGAAATGAATACCTGAATATTCGGTATGGTAACCTGCCGTCAACTCCGATTCTGCTTCAGGCAAGTCAAACGGTCCACGATTTGTTTCGGCTGTTCCGGCAATCAGGTAAATAATAAAAGCCACCAACATGGGGATATGTCCTGTAAATAAAAACCATCCTCTATTTTGAGCTTCAATAATACCCGATGTCTGCATAGTACCGGCAAACACAACGACAGTTAACATTGAAAGACCGATAGACAACTCATAACTAATCATCTGAGCTCCGCTTCGCATAGCTCCGATCAATGTAAATTTATTATTACTAGACCAACCGGCCAATAAAATACCCAATACACCGATCGAAGAGACTGCCATAATAAAGAATACACCGATATTAAAGTCGATAGCTATCAATCCTTTGCCAAACGGCATACAACCGAAAGCCAACATAGAAGAAAGAATTACTAAAAACGGTGCAAGATTGAATAGAAATCTATCTATATGTTTAATCTCTATCAACTCCTTGATAAGAATCTTGAGCATATCGGCAACGCTCTGGAATATTCCATAAGGACCTACCCGATTCGGACCTAAACGACATTGGAAGAATGCACATACTTTACGTTCGGCATAAATCAATACAAGAGCAATAACCGCATAAAGTAAAAGCAAAACAACTCCTACCAGCACAAATTCAATAAGGAGAGCTCCCCACTCCGGCAACCATTGCCGCAACAGTGTATCTATCCAATGAGTAACTACTGAAAAATCGAACATGATATATTTCAATTATATAAGTTTATAAATTCGGTTTATCTGTCAATATCGGGTACAACATAATCTAACGATCCACCGATAGCAATCAAGTCGGCTATTTTAGACCCACGAGTCATATGATCAACAGCTCCAACCAGATTGAATCCCGGAGAATTAACTTTAAGACGATAAGGGAACTTATCACCTCGACTTTCAAGGTAAATACCAAAAGCTCCACGAGCAGCCTCGACTTCTTTGAAGTAACGACCTTCCGGAACTTTAATAATCGGTTTTGTTTTAGCCAGATAATCACCTTCCGGAATATTATCTACCAATTGTTCCAATATATGTAAAGACTGTTCAATCTCTTTCATACGTACCATATAACGGGCATACGAATCTCCTTCATTATATAAAACTTCATCGAACTGAACCTTATCGTAAGCAGCGTATGGTGATCTCTTCCGAACATCGCATGCCCATCCTGATCCTCGGCCGGAAGGACCTGTAACACCGTAATTAATAGCATCTTCTCGACTCAAGAAACCTACTCCTTTCAAACGGTTCTGTGCTATCACATTTCCAGAAAAGACTTCATGATATTCTTTCAACCGAGCAGGCATCTCTTTTATAAATTCTTTGACCTTACGTTGAAAATCAGGATGAATATCTGCTATTACCCCTCCGATAACATTATAGTTCATCGTCATACGAGCACCACATGTATCCTCAAAAATATCCAAAATCTTCTCCCGTTCTCTAAACCCATAGAAAAATGCAGTCAATGCCCCTAAGTCCATACACATAGTTGCAAAGAAAAGCAAGTGAGAAGATAGACGCATCAATTCATCCATCATTGTACGAATATATATCGCACGCTGGGGCACTTCCAACTGCATAGCCTCCTCGATACACATGCAAAGAGCATGCCGATTATTATGAGCCGAAAGATAGTCAAGACGATCTGTTAAATGAAGAGTCTGCGGATAAGTCATACTCTCCCACATCTTCTCAATTCCTCGATGAATATATCCACAATGAACATCAATTTTTTTAATTGTCTCACCGTCCAACGCCGTTTGGAAACGCAATACACCATGCGTTGCCGGATGTTGCGGACCGATATTCACAATATAATCGTTATCTTGAAAAACTTTTCGCTTTTCTTCAATAATCCGCCCTTCTGCATCCTCCCGTAAAGAAACGGTATCTACACTGCATGATTCATTTTCTGTAGGGATAGGATTAATCTCCGGATTAGCATCATAATCCTTACGGAAAGGATAACCGACCCAGTCTTCACGCAAAAACAAATGCCGCATATCCGGATGATTTATAAAACGGATACCGAAAAAGTCATAAACCTCACGTTCATTTAATTCGGCATTTTTCCAAATATCAGATACCGTATATAAAAGAGGATTTTCCTTATCAGAGGTTTCTACTTTTAAAATTACCCAATGATTATATTTCGTAGAGTTCAGATAATACACTACACCAAGCGTCTCTCCCCAATCCATTCCGATCAGAGATACCAAATTGTCAAACTGCAGATCTTTATCATCATGCAAAAAGCGGCATAGAGCATTCATTTTATCGGCGGGAACCGAAACAGTAAGGTATTGACCTTCCTCAAAAATCGCCTCAGGTAAAAAAGCGCCTATTTTTTCTTGTATATTTCCCATGAATCGAATTCAATTATCATTATTCTTCATCAAAATCTTTCGGTTTCTTTTCCTGACGGTTCACCCCTCCGAAGAATTTTTCCACTTTCAATTTCCGTTGCAACTGCATCATTCCATATAACAAAGCCTCAGGACGAGGTGGACAACCGGGGATATAAACATCAACCGGGAGAATCTCTTCAACCCTTTTTAAAACATGATACGAATTTTTAAAAGGACCTCCTGAAACGGCACAACCACCGACAGCAATTACGTATTTCGGCTCTGCCATCTGATCATACAATCGTTTCAATACAGGAGCCATCTTGTGAACAATAGTTCCGGCAACCATAATAAAATCGGCCTGACGAGGACTTGCACGAGCTACCTCGAAACCGAAACGGGCCATATCATAACGGGCTGCCCCGACCGACATAAATTCAATCCCGCAACAGCTGGTTGCAAACGTAAGAGGCCATAACGAATTGGATCGCCCCCAATTAATTGCTTCATCAAGGCTACCGACAACCACATTGACACCGCCTTCATGCAATTTTTTAACCAATTGTTCAATATACTCATTGTCTTTGAAGTCTTCATACTTCATCGATTTTATTTTCACTTCCATTCCAAAGCTCCTTTCCTCCAGGCATAGGCTAAACCAAACGCAAGGATCACTAAGAAAAACAAAACACTCATCAATCCGGCAATTCCCAAATCTCTCACTATTACTGCCCAGGGAAACAAAAATACCGTTTCCACATCAAACATCAAGAAAAGGATTGCAAACAGATAATACCCTGCTTTAAACTGCATCCAAGAGGTTCCCCGAGTAGGAATACCACACTCATAAGCTTCGCCTTTCTGAGAATTAAATGATCGCGGAGAAATTAAACCGGCAATAGCCATAGCAGCGGCTACTAAAGTAATCCCGGTAATAAAAACAACGACAAATAATGCTAAATTCATATACTTAGTTTGTTATTATTCTATCCTCTATCTATACTCACCAACAAGAAAAAGGGTATAATACTTATCTTAAGCACAACACCTCAGATACTGTAAAATATACCCTGCCGAACCTAATTCCATGATATAATCAATATCACTAAAATATCAAAAATCAAGACGGTTCTTTAAATGAGCATTCAAAGTAACACAATAAAAAATCGCAATGCAAATTATTTAAATGGAAATTTTCTAAAGAAATTGAGAAAAATCCAAATCAGACATTTTGTTGCGACTTATAGAACATTTCTATAAGGTATAAGTAAAAACAAAGAAAATATTTCAACAAAAAGCGAAAGGAGATAACAAATTGACACTTTGAAACAATATAAAAGAATCAATTAACATAGTTAAAAGAATTATAATAACACTTTGATATAAATAAGGAAGATCTTAGAATCTGTTATCTAAATTTTGCACGGACAAAGCCCTAAAAGAATTCACATAAATAGCCTTTATCCCCCGTACCGATACCGCTAACATCATTATAGAGCGGGAAAAATATCCAAATGATTCGATAGCATTTTTTATAGGGAAATTTAGACTGCTGTTTAGTTTTTCTCTTCATTCAGAAGCATTACAGAAAAGCAGGTCTCATACTGTTCTCCTTTACAGGTAATGTAAGGGGGGGACAAAAAAAGGGGGGAGACGATCTTTTCTCGTCTCCCCTTCCTATCTAAAATCGGCG
>NZ_CEWDCG010000022.1:0-22712 GCF_982436375.1 Coprobacter sp.
GAAACTCGGGTTAGAATGGGTACATGTACGGAATCCTCATCCTGAAAATTATACATTCGACTCAAATAAACTGCGTTTAAAGCCCACTCCTATCACTTTGAATGATTTTAAAGATAGCCCGACTCTGGTATGCCGAAGACAAGAACACATAGACTTCACAGCAACAACATCGGTGCAACTGCAAAAAGCATCTTCCGGGGATGAAGCCGGCCTGACTGTTTACATGTCAGAAACTTCTCATTACGATCTTTTTATAAAACAGCTTTCTGACAAAAAACAAGCTCTCATTCTTCGTTATCGCTTAGGAGAACTTTCTCATATAGAAAAAGAAATCGTTCTTCCTAAAGGAGACGTACAAATTCGGGTGAAAGGAAACAGGGACTTCTATTCATTCGAATATGCGACGAATGGTAAGACTTTCCATGAATTGGGACGAATGAATACTCGTTATCTGAGTTCTGAAACTGCGGGGGGTTTTACCGGAATCATGCTTGGTCTGTATGCCGTTTCAAGCAGCCCTTCATCGAAAGGCTATGCAGAGTTTGAATATTTTGATTATTCAGGGGAATAAAATCGTTCTTTCATGCTTTTCTCTCTGATAAATAAAACAGTGCATAAAAATTTTCTTTCCGAAAAAAGAAATTTTATGCACTGTATAAAAACTCATTTAATTTTTCCGATACAATAAAGAAATTAGACATTTCTTAAATTTTATTCCTATTTATTTTCATTCGTCAAAAAACTACTATCATTTTAGTAAAGCACAGATACAGAAACAAAATACATATTATAAACCTTTTTTTTAACATCACAATAACCAAACTTTTCTTACCACAATATGGAAAACAAAAAAAAATTTAATATTATTCGGACACAACGATATCATTCCCCTTGTGGAGATCTGATACTCGGCTCTTTTGGAGATAAACTTTGTCTTTGTGACTGGACAATAGAAAAGCACCGGATTGCAGTAGATAAAAGAATACTCCAAAATTTACAAGCCTGCTATGAAGAAAAAACTTCCAACACTATCGAAAAGGCAGTCAGACAATTAGACGAATATTTCAATCGGGAACGGACAACATTCGATATACCTTTGCTTTTTATCGGTACGGAATTTCAGAAAAATGTATGGTATAAACTAATGGAAATACCCTACGGAAAGACAATTTCTTACGGTGAACTGGCTAAATTATTGGGTGTTCCGAAAGCAGTACGTGCCGTAGCAAATGCAAATGGAGCAAATGCCATTTCAATTTTCGCACCTTGTCATAGAATTATCGGTAGCGATCATTCTCTCACAGGGTATGGAGGAGGACTTGCAGCAAAACGTCTATTATTGGATTTAGAGTTAAATGGGAAATCGCTATTATAACTTATAAAAAAGTATATAAAAACAGTGTCATCGGGGCAGGCGGTATAGTTACCCACTCTATTCTTGCAAATTATATAACTGTAGGAAATCCTTATCGGATAATAAAGCTCCTACCTAAAGATCAAAAATAGCAATAGACCTTTACACCTTATAGCATCTGAATTCTATCGGAAATTTCATCTAACTTTACACTCCGATGAGCCGAATTTATTTCCTGATTAGAGCTATAACTTCTCATGTTTAAACATATTTAAAAGAGGTTGTTTTTCAAGTTCTAATCGTAAAGTTGCAGAATCGTTCGAAATTTTGTACTAAAAATATTCTTCGGCTCTTGGGGCTTCACTCTTAACGAATAGACTATAATAAACAAATAATTACACTAAAGAATGTTATAAACTCATCTTTTTTATGTTATAAAACATATTTATCGAATATTATTCGTACATTTGCAATGTAGAAATTAGAAATAGAAATCGTCTTTCAATCCGGAAAGACAAAAAAAGATGAAAACAATGAAATCTGTAAATGAAGAAATCGCTATGTTGCGATATCAAATTCAACGCTATCAAGCGGTCAAAAATGGAGCTAAATGTCAAGAATTAAATGCAAAGCTCCGAGTATTAACTCAAAAGCAGGAAACTGCAATCTAAAAATTATTAATCAACTAAAGGCGGACTATCATCGCAATCGGGCGGCGGCAGTCCTTTTTTATTTTTAGCAAACAGATAATATAATTATAAATGACAAAGGGGAGAAAGATTTATTATCTACTCCCCTTTGCCATAAAAAATCTATTGTAAAACTTCAAGAAGACACGGTATAAGCTGCGGTATTGCATGTTCATCCTGCGCAGTATAAAAATTTCCATCAATCGTTACGGCATCATTGGTAGCTATACCTTTCTGAATTGCCGGTTTGGCTAATGGATGAACAGCTAATCTCTTTCCTTCCGTAATTCCGGCTATTTCAAATATCAAACTTGCTGCACAATGCCCTATCATTAACTTATTCTTATCTGAAAATTCCCGAACAACAGATAATAAATCAATATTATAATCTCGGTTTGCATTCTGTTGAAAGACAGGAACGGCGTCGCCACACGAAAACAACAATGCATCAAATTCATCAGCATGACTTTTCAAATTAGCAATTAAATCATCGGTCAGTAAAGTAATTCCGGAGTTTGTACGTATATTTTTATTATCGGATACGGCAAACACTTTATAAGAAATTCCTTTTTCATAAAAAGATTCAAGATACTGAAACAATCCAGCCCCATTAACCGGATCGACCGCTAATACTGCAACTTTTTTCTTCATAATCTCAACATTTATAAATAATACAATAGTTATTATTAGTAAGTTTATTATTTTTGTTTTGTAAAAATAAACAATGTCTATTAGGAAAACAAGAACGCACTTATAAATTAGATAGTTACATTGATGTAACCATTATTGAAAAACAAACGAATAGAAAATATAAAAAAATGCAAAATTTTCATCCGACCGGAATTTGCCCGATACGAGACATATTAAGTCACTTGAGTAGCAAATGGGCCACTTTAATATTGATAACTTTGAACGCAAATAAAACCATGCGCTTCTCGGATATTCAAAAAAGTATCGGGGATATTTCGCAACGTATGCTTACGGTAACTCTTCGATCTCTCGAGACAGACGGATTAATTTCCAGAAAAATATATGCAGAAATTCCTCCCCGAGTAGAATACAAGCTGACAGAAAGAGGTTACAGCCTAATTCCTCATATAGAAGGTCTGGTCAACTGGGCTATTGAGAACATGCCGATGATAATGAAAAACAGAAAAACAAATAAGCTGACGACCAATGGCCAAGAATCTTTTTAACCGCTATATCTGGCTGGTAGATACAATATACAGAAACGGGAAATTATCTTTTAAAGAGATTAACGACAAATGGTTGCAAACCGACTTTTCGGAAGGAAAGCCGATTCCCCTTCGGACATTTCATAATCACCGGGAAGCTATACAAGATTTGTTCGACATCAATATCGAGTGTAATAAAAGTACCCATGAATATTACATAGAAGATGCCGACCAACTTTCAAAAGGAACATTACGAAACTGGTTACTGAATACTTTTACCGTTAATAATCTCATTAATGAGAAATATAAATTACAGAACCGCATTTTATTAGAAAATGTCCCCTCAGGACAAAAATATCTGACTCCGATCATAGAAGCTATGCGGGACGGAAAAAGAATTTCTGTTACTTATCAGTCTTTTACTAAGAATGAACCGGAAACTTTTGATATAGAGCCTTATTTTGTAAAATTGTTTAAACAGAGATGGTATATTATCGGATATTCTATGTTTCACAAAATGATCCGTATTTACGCTCTCGACCGGATACAAGTAATGCAGATGACCGATAAAACATTTGAACTTCCTCAAAATTTTTTACCGGAAGAATATTTCAAAGACTGTTTCGGTATTATTCACGGAGAAGGTATTACGGAGACCGTAATGTTAAAGGTAAAAGGCAATCAAGTAAAATATTTCAGGGAATTGCCTCTACACATCTCACAAAAAGAAATAACCCGAGGAATTAACTACTCTATATTTCAATACAACTTAAAAGTAACTTTCGATTTGGTGCAAGAAATATTATCATACGCACCGGCAGTCGAAGTCCTTGCTCCAAAATCTCTTCGGGAAGAAATTCTAAAAATATTACTTGAAACCTGCAAGCTATACGATAGATAATTACTTAAAACGCTTCTGAAGTTCATCGACAGAAAAAACCGTCAATGTCACTCTCCCATCAGGAGTATATCCCGGCATGGCAGAAGCGAACAAATCATCGGCCAACTGCTCCATTTCGAGAGAAGACAAAACCTGTCCGTAAGGAATTGCCGCAGATTCGGCTAAAGTTAAGGCCATGGCTTCATGAATATCCGATTTCACATCTCCTCCCTTTTCTGATGCGGTCTCGATCATCTTATTTAATAATCCGACGACATCCACCCCTTCTATTCCTCCAGGAACTCCGTTTATCGAAAAAGTGCCTCCCCCCATATCAGACAAGTCGAAACCTAAAGAATCCAAATCTTCTTTAATTCCAGAAAGAATAGCCCCCTGAGAAGCTGACAAATGAATCATTTCCGGAAACAATACCCGTTGAGAAACACCCTGTCCGGATTGAAGATGCGACATATAACGATCATACAATATACGAATATGGGCACGGTACTGGTCGATCATCACGACCCCAGATTTAACAGAAGTAATAATATAACGTCCCTTCACTTGAAGATACTGCCCTCCGACTGTTGTAGCAACAGAATCATTTATTTTCGATGCAATGGTCTCAGAGGGAACAGTCTCTGCAGAAGACAGATCCGGAACAACAGGCCGATTGACTTTTGAAGAAAATATTCGAGGCTCTTCTTCTGTCGAGTTTCGAGGCATATCTTTTGCCGATTCAAATCCTGAATAGAGTTTACTCCAATCATAATCAGGACGCTTAGTCCCTGCTGGAGAAGAACTCTTAAACGGATTATAACCGGGAGTAAAAGTCGTTTGCGGAGGCCTTACCTCATCCCCCTTATGAAAAACCGGAATCTCAGGTGCACCCTCCATATCAAAATCGATAGAAGGTACAGCACTGAACTTCCCGAGAGCTTCTTTCACGGCAGCTGATAATATCTGCCAAATCGGCTGCTCATTCTCAAATTTAATTTCTGTCTTCGTCGGATGAATATTTACATCTATGGAAGCCGGATCAACAGTCAGATTGATAAAATAATTAGGCATCTCTCCTACCGGTATCAACTGCTCATAGCTTTGCATCACGGCTTTATGAAAATAGGGATGTCTCATATACCTCCCGTTTACAAAAAAATATTGTAATGCATTCCGTTTCCGAGAAGCTTCAGGTTTACCGATATAGCCCGATATTTTTACCAACGATGTCTCGACCTCTACCGTTAAAAGCTGCTGGTTCATGCCCTTTCCGAAAAGTGAAATGATACGCTGACGGAAATTAGACGCCGGAAGATTAAAAAGTTCATTGTCATTATGAACCAATTCGAATGCTATCTCGGGATTAATTAATGCGATACGTTCAAATTCGGAAAGAATATTGCTTAGCTCTACTTGATTCGATTTCAAGAACTTTCGCCGGGCAGGTACATTATAAAAAATATTCTTTACAGCAAAATTCGATCCCACAGGACATGAGACGCACTCCTGAGACTCTACAACCGAAGCGGCCAATGCAATCGCTGTTCCCACTTCATCTTCGATACGACGAGTGCGTAATTCAACTTGAGCTATCGCAGCAATAGATGCCAACGCTTCTCCCCGAAATCCCATTGTATGCAAAGAAAACAAATCTCCGGCTTGGCGAATCTTTGAGGTTGCATGACGTTCGAACGAAAGCCGGGCATCTGTTTCAGACATACCTTTACCGTTATCTATCACCTGAATAAGAGTACGACCAGCATCTTTGACTATAATCTGTATCAAAGTAGCACCGGCATCGATGGCATTCTCAACCAACTCTTTTACAACAGAAGCAGGACGCTGTATCACCTCTCCCGCAGCAATCTGGTTGGCAACAGAATCCGGCAATAACTGTATTACATCACTCATATC
Source organism: Coprobacter sp. (assembly GCF_982436375.1). Classification (NCBI taxonomy): domain Bacteria; kingdom Pseudomonadati; phylum Bacteroidota; class Bacteroidia; order Bacteroidales; family Barnesiellaceae; genus Coprobacter; species Coprobacter sp. Next base: position 6,013 of record NZ_CEWDCG010000022.1, read on the forward strand.
AACCTCTTTTTCTTGTTATCTATTACATTTCATTACTGAAACGACGCTTCTTTTTCGGGATTTCACTCTTCTTACGAATTATCTTCCTGAATATATCAGCAGGGTCTCTCGGACGGATCTCTTCATACCAATGAAAATCTGGCAAATAAAGTTGAGCCGGGGTTATTTTAGGTATCGGAGTCAGTGACCCATCCACTTTGTTATACATAATCAACTTATCCATCTTCTGATCCTTCAGATACATTGTAAGGAAACTACTTTCCGCATAATTCAACCCCGTAAATGTAGAATCTCTTTCTTGTGGATAAAAAATAGTCCGTACATTTCCGCTAACATCCACCTTGTCTAATCTTCCTTCTTTAAAAAAGGCTTTCAAATCTTTCCCTGAAAGCTGATCAAAAAAAGCCGTATCTTTCTGTTGTGTAGCAAAAGCAAAAGCCGGAACATGTGCCCACCTTACAGTACTGTCATTCATATATACCTTTATCGTATCCCCGAATATTTGATAATCAAGATTCCAAAGAATCGGGTTCTTAAACATATACACGGCAGAATCTTTGGTCTTGTATACCATAGAATCGCAAACGCCTTGTATATCATTTCTGAAAAAACGTGTCCCGTAATATGCACGTATCAAACGCGTCGAGTCCAATAACACGGAGGAACGTAACGTATCGGCATGTAAATAAAATGTATCGGGCTGGGAATAATCAATAACCCTTGCCGAGTCTGTCGCCATAGAAGCTTCTTTTATTTCATCATAAAAGCCGTAATTTCCCTCCATTGTTACCCGACGAGTCGTATCATTCAGAATCATATTCCCGAATACCTCTCCGAATCCTTCTGCCCGGTTATAAAAAATCGTATCGCCTGTAAGCTGCTGGCTTTTGCTTACGATAATAGAACGGTCGAAAAGCATCGATGTATTATTGTGCGTATCATACCATCCCAATTTAGAATATATAACGTTGCTATCCGAAACCATTACGGAAGGTCCTATAATATCGGCAATTTTTGTATTCGTATTGTACTCCAGCGTATCGGAATAGAGCGTATATTCCTCATTAACCAGTTGCACATCAAAATTAAAAACCGCCTGCTTGGTATCCGGACTATATTGTCCATAAATAGAGCTGAGTTCATTCTCGGTATCGACAATCTTACCGCCATCGAAATAATAACCGATATTAGGCTGCATATCGTAGTTAAGGCTATCGGTAAACAATACGACATCCCGATTCTCCATACGAACATTATAGCGTAAACGGGCAACTTGCACAATACCGTCATAAAACATCACATCGCTATATACAAACAAGGTATCACCTTGTTCCATACGTACATTTCCAAAAGCATCCAAAGAATTCGTCTTTTCATAGAAATAAGCACTATCACAAAACATGTACATACCTCCCCGACGAAAACGGACATCTCCTCTCAGTATCTGAAAATCGGGATGAATATCCTTATCGAATTGTAGTTCATTGGCATATTCCAAATAGACTTTCTGAGGATCATCTACGGCTGTTTTTATCGGTGTTTTTTTAACAACAATAGGCGGATTGTCCGGTGTATGTCTCGCCCAAACACAAAGAGTTAACAGGCATAAAACACCTATCAGTATTTTATGCCTGCTTACTCCTGAATATCTTTTACTATCAAACATCAATCGGCTTATTATTCTAATTTTTATTTCTTAATCCAGCCATCATACTTAAAGTCGCAATTCCGCCAGCCGTCTTTAATACGAATATACGTTTCTTTCTGTTTTTTCCGAATCCAATTTTCGATCAGATCTTCTCTCCTATTTTGTTCGACAATTGCTTTCAAAGCCTGATAATCATCAGACATATTGGCTTTATGTCCTTCTACCCGAGATCTCAATTTTACTAAAACGGCAACCTCTTTTCCCTTTTTCTGATCCATCATAATAAACGGCTGAGATATATCTCCGGCATTCATCGTGTTTACGACTTTTGCAATTTCCTGAGGTAATTCGCTCATCTGAAATTTTGTAGTCCCATTTTCAGAATTTACCATTAACCCTTGATTATTGCGTGTATTTTTGTCTTGTGACAAAAACTGAGCAGCTTCTTCAAATTTAAACTTTCCGGAAGTAATGTCATTTCTCAAACTATCCAAACGCACGATAGAATTATTCAACTCTTTTTCAGAAACTTTCGGCTTCAACAATATATGCCGTGTATTAATGCGATCTCCCCTTTTCTCTATCAATTGGATAATATGATAACCAAATTCTGTTTCTACAATCTTAGAAACTTTTTTCGGGTCATTCAAGTTAAACGCGACATCTGCATACTCCGGTACAAGCTGTGCCCTTCCCATAAAACCTAATTCTCCGCCCATACGTGCCGAACCCGGATCTTCAGAATAGAGGATGGCTAAAGTAGAAAATTCCGTCTCACCTTTGGTAACCCGTTCACTATACTCCCGTAAACGAGCCTTAATATTATCGATTTCCTGTTGCGGAATTTTCGGATTTATAGTTATTATCTGCACCTCTACTTGGGTAGGTATATAAGGAATACTATCCGAAGGTAATCCAGAGAAAAAACGACGAACTTCCGAAGGAGTTATCTTTATATCCTTGACCAACTGACGCTGCATTTCCTGAACAATTCCTTGTTCACGCACCATCTCGGCCATCTCTTCACGCAATTCGCTCATCGGTTTATTGAAATATTCTTCTACTTTTTCCTTTGATCCGATATTGGCGATAAAATAGTTCAGTTTTCGTTCCACTTCTTGGAAAACTTGAGCATCGGAAACAGTTATACTATCTAACTTCGCCTGATGCATAAAAAGCTTTTGTATTGCAATCTGCTCAGGTATCACACAATACGGATCTCCATCTATTTTCTGTCCGTCATACTGCATGCTCCGATATTGCTCCTCAACTTGAGATTTAAGAATAGCCTCATCTCCGACAACCCAAACGACTTCGTCTATAATATTATTCTGAGCATGAAGTGAAACTCCGGTCAAACTGAAAAACAAAGTCAACAACAATACACTACTAAATTTTCGCATCGTTTTCTCTTTAATTAATTTATTATTTCGTCAATTGAAATATTCAATCTCTTTCTCTTTAAGGGCATCCTGATATAATTCATCTTTGACTTCCTTAAGAAAATTCATTTTCTTTTGATTCATGAGAATTTCCTTTATCTGAGCTTTTGCAAAATCAAAGGGCATTTGTTCACCCTTGAGCTGATAATCGCTAATATTCAAAAAATACCAATATCCCTTATGATTCAATTCGATATTCTTATGCGTACGCAGGAAGTCTGCCTCTCGTTCCACAGAATAAGGAATATTATCCATCACTTCATCAAAAGATACCCACTTATCATAAAAATATTCATAAATCACGGCATTATGCAGTCCGTACTTTTCTATATTTTCCACCGCTTCGGGCGTATTTGATTTATACCATTTTTTCAAACGGGTAATCTGCGGTGAATTTTCCGGAACTTTCAAAAATAATCCTTTGATTATCGCCGAATGCAATTTAAATTTATCATGATTTTTTTCATAATAAACGTTCATAGCTTCTTCAGAAATCTCTTTCCCCAACTTTTCATTTAGCAAATGCTTCTGATATTCAAATATCACAAGTTCCTGCCGATAGCGCTCCACCATACGATCGATATTTTCTTTATCCGGAATATTACGAGAAGCGACATCATAAAGCAATTGATCATCTACCCATTGCTTTATATAGTTATCTGCAAACAAAGCACTGTCTTTAGATTTCAGCCGATCAGGTATTTCACGTTCTAAATCACCACGAGTCAAAGCCTTATCGCCTATCCGAACTAATACAGCTTCCTCCCTGTTTTTTTCTGAAAAGTTCTCTTTACAAGAAAAGAACAGAAGCATGACAGCCACACTCCATAAGGATAAAGCGATTTTATGCCACATAGTTCCTTTTATTAATAGAAAACCAATATTAATTGGTAAAATTACAACGAAATCTACTTACTCTATTGCACATTAACTGTTTTTAGAACATCTTTATTTATTTCAACCGGATACTTTTTATTTAAATTTTGTACCCAAATCTTTTCAAGATAGTTCTGATAATCAGCCGTCACCTGACCTTTCATATCAGTATATGACTCAGGACCTTTCTTCAGCATTTTTCCAACAATAAAAACGACCGGAAATTTTTCATCTACAGACAATTCGCCTTCCTTAAATGCCAAATTATCGACTTTTTTATTATCTCCTTTTTGGAAAAGCCCTTTCTCGATCTTCACATGTTTAATACTGTCGGTATTAAACTCTTTATTGACATAAAAAACAACAGAATCAGCAGGCAACGATTTAATTCTTTTCTTGATCGTTTTGACCAAAGCCTTATCATCACATTGTATCAAATACCCTTTATAACGAGGTTGATCCCAGGTATATTGTTTTTTATGAGCTTTAAAATATTTCTGTAACCCGGCAACATCATTAGACGCTTTTTCCCATACTTCACGATTACTTATGTCGAACAAGAGTATTCCATCACGATACTCATTCATCAAATTTCTGAATTCGGGATATTTCGACTCAAGCTTAGTATCCTCGTAATGTAATATTTCATTATCGACAAATGCATCTATTTGTTTATTTAAATAGGCTACATTACCACCATGAAATGCGCCTTGTGCAGACCTTGAATTTTTCATAAAATTTCCCAAATCGGCCACAGTCCAGTTTTTCCCGTCCAAGCTGAATAACACAGACTGATCTTTACTGATATTATTCAAAAACAACGTATCCATAGGACTCGTCTCTACTGCAAACTTTTCCAATTTTGCTTTCTCTCCCGCATTCATATTAAATGCATATTCGACTTTCAGTTTTTCGATCAGAGATTTTTGTCCTTTATTGGATCTCTCATCACGCCCTATTCGTCTCATAATATCAGGTTTCAATTCTTCAAACGGCTTCAATCCCCTTGTATCCAACAATTTAATAATATGCCATCCATAAGGGCTCAAAACAGGTTCGGACACATCTCCTTTATTCTTCAAAGCATAAGCAGCATCTTCATACTCCTTTACAATGCGTCCGGTAGATATCCAAGGAAGCTCTCCTCCCCGTTGAGCGGAATTTTTATCTTCAGATTTCTCTTTAGCCAATTCGGCAAAATCTGCGCCTTGAATTATCTGCTGATATATTTCTCGTATTTGCTTTTCTTTTTCTTTTTTCACTTCATCTGAAGCATTCGAAGGCAACATCAACATAATATGTGCCGTAAGCCGTTCTCCCGGATCGGGACGACGATCGGAAACTTTTATCAAATGATAACCAAACTGGGACAAAACCGGCTCAGAAACGCTTCCGACCGGAGTTGTATAGGCTGCCGTTTCAAAAGGATATACTGTCATAAATCCTCCTATATATCCTAAATATCCGCCATTTCGTTTTACCGAAGGATCTTCAGAATACTCTTTTGCCAACTTTCCAAAATCCTCTCCTTTGCGGATACGTTCCAAAACAGATTTAGCTTTTTGATAAACTTTATCTTTTTCGGTATCTGTCATTCCCGGATTTACCCTAAACAAAATATGACTTACTTCAACATTTTCTTTTAATCGGTCATAAGCCTCTTTTGCTAACCGGTCATCCATTTCTCTATCTACTAAATACGGCTGTACCAACTGTGCACGATAACCGGCAAGCTCCGTACGAAAAGAGCGTGTAGTATCCAATCCGCATGCTTCTGCTTCAGCGACCTTCAACTTGTAATTTTTAAACAATTCCAGATATTCATCCAACGATTTGGAATCTGTCTGTTGTTGATTATTTTTTTTATAAATATATTCGAATTCCGACTTCTTAATGCTTTTTCCATTCACCTTCATCAATACAGGATCATTTTCCGGATTCTGTGCACACAAAGCAAATGAATAACCGGCACACAAGGATAATAATAACCATTTGTTTTTCATCGTTTCATTTTTTTACTTAAGCAACCCTTTTGTGACGAGTCCTCTTTTAATTTTACACTTAATAATAGAAATACACTAATTTAACGACTCAAATATATAAAAATTATATTGATCTCGCCAAATTAGTGTATTATATAAACAGTTTACAACAGAGTTTTAAATCTATTGTAACTCTTATTTTTATTCGCCTCGACTATAATTCGGAGATTCGCTCGTAATAGTCACATCATGCGGATGGCTTTCGGCAACTCCGGCATTTGTGATTCGAGTAAATTTAGCCTGATGCAAGGCTGTTATATCGGCAGCACCGCAATATCCCATACCGGCACGCAAACCTCCTACCATTTGATAAATTACCTCATACAATGATCCTTTATAGGGAACTCTGGCGGCAATACCTTCGGGGACAAGTTTCTTGACATCCGTCTCCGTAGCTTGGAAATAACGATCTTTAGAACCTTTTTCCATAGCTTCCAACGATCCCATACCTCTATACGACTTGAATTTACGTCCGTTATAAATAATCGTTTCACCAGGAGATTCTTCTACTCCTGCCAACAATCCACCCAACATAACAGAATATCCTCCAGCAGCCAAAGCTTTAACGATATCGCCTGAATAACGGATTCCGCCATCTGCAATCAAAGGAATTCCCGTTCCTTCCAAAGCTTTCGCGACATCATAAACAGCAGAGAGTTGAGGCACACCGACCCCTGCTATCACACGAGTCGTACATATAGACCCCGGTCCTATACCGACTTTTACACCATCCGCCCCGGCATCAACTAAATATTTAGCGGCTTCTCCCGTAGCAATATTTCCGACAACAACATCTATTTGAGGAAATTTTGCCTTAACCTGTTTTAAAACATCGATTACATATTTGGAATGCCCATGTGCCGTATCAATTACGATGGCATCGACTCCTGCATCCACCAAAGCAGCGGCTCGGTCGAGAGAGTCTCCGGTCACTCCGATTCCGGCAGCAACACGTAACCGTCCTAATTTATCCTTGCAGGCAAAAGGCTTGTCTTTTGCCTTGGTTATATCTTTATATGTTACCAACCCGACTAATTTGCCGTCTTTATCGACAACAGGCAACTTTTCTATTTTATGATTCTGCAAAATATCGGCAGCTTGCTGCAAATCGGTAGATTGATTTGTCGTTACCAGATTTTCACAAGTCATTACTTCATCTATGGCACGAGAAAGATTCCGCTCAAAACGTAAATCCCGATTAGTGACAATACCTACTAAATGGCGATTATCGTCAACAACAGGAATACCTCCGATATGATATTCTTTCATCAAGGCCAATGCATCTTTTACGGTCGATCCTCTCTTGATTGTTACCGGATCATAGATCATTCCGTTTTCAGCACGCTTAACACTATGCACCTGCTTAGCTTGTGCCTCTATAGACATATTCTTATGTATAACTCCTATACCGCCCTCACGAGCTATGGCAATAGCCATTTGAGCTTCGGTAACCGTGTCCATAGCGGCGGAAACTAAAGGGATATTCAACTGAATGTTCCGTGAGAACTTGGTTGTCAACTGAACTGTACGAGGAAGAACTTCCGAATAAGCGGGGATCAACAAAACATCATCGAATGTCAACCCATCCATAACAACTTTATCTGCAATAAATGACATAATGAGGTAGGCTTAAAATTTATTGCGTACAAAGATAAATATTTTCAATGGATATTTATACGTAAAGATTTTATTTTTTAATGGTTTTTAAAAATAAGTACTTTCAAACGACAATGGCCGGAAGACTCTGATTGCAGACTCTCCGGCCATTATGACTTTTTTCTAATTTTGTTTAGTTTCCCATTTCGGAAAGGAATTTAATTCGTACCAGACGTATCTCTTCTTCTGTATAATCACGACCCAATTCTTCTATTGCCGCTTCGAGATCATCGCTGTCCGCTTCTTTGAAATATTCAAATATGTCATAAATATGGTCATCATCCATTACTTCTTGCAAGAAATAGTCGATATTGATTTTTGTTCCAGAATACACTATTGCTTCTACTTCGTCAAGAAGATCGGTAAATTCAAGACCTTTCGACTCAGCCAATTCATCAAGTGCGATCTTACGGTCGATACCTTGAATAATAGAAACCTTCATTTTCGATTTATTGGCAACCGTTCTCACACGCAAATCTTCAGGACGTTCTATTTCGTTTTCGTCACAATGTGTCTTTATGACTTTAATAAATTCTTCGCCGTAACGCTTGGCTTTCCCTGCTCCGACTCCCGGTATATTCTGCAATTCTTCAATAGTTACCGGATAAGTCGTCGCCATAGCTTCGAGCGAAGGATCCTGAAATATAACATAAGGAGGCAACTCCAACTTCTTGGCTATTTTTTTACGCAAATCTTTTAAGATAGCATATAAAGTAGGATCTACGGCACAAGTAGCCCCCCCTTTCATAGGAACTTCTTCCTCGACATCATCAAAATCGTTATCTTCCACGATCTTGAATGATACCGGTTTTTTCAGGAATGCATGCCCGGCTTTCGTAACTTTCAGCAACCCGTAATTTTCAATATCTTTATCCAAATATCCGGCTATCAATGCCTGTCGTATTACCGCACTCCACGTTTTTTCCTCTTCACCTTGACCACATCCGAACACCTCAAGATCTTCTTGATGATATGAAAGGACCTCGGTCGTCTCTTTTCCCAATAATACATCGATCACATGATCGGCTTTAAACTTTTCTTTCAGAGCTATTACAGTTTCCAGAACTGCACAAAGTAAATCTTGAGCTTCCACTTGTTTCTTAGGATTTAAACAATTGTCACAATTTCCACAGTTTTCTTCTCCGTATTCCTCCCCAAAATAATGCAACAACAATTTTCTCCGGCACACCGACGATTCGGCATAAGCTGCAGTCTCGAGCAATAACTGCTTTCCGATTTCCTGTTCAGCTATAGGCTTCCCCTGCATAAATTTCTCCAATTTCTGCAGATCTTTGTTTATATAAAACGTTATACACTGACCCTCACCGCCATCTCTCCCGGCACGTCCGGTTTCCTGATAATATCCTTCAAGGCTTTTCGGAATATCATAATGGATGACGAAACGAACATCGGGTTTATCAATTCCCATGCCGAATGCAATAGTGGCGACTATAACATCGACTTTCTCAAGCAAAAAAGCATCCTGATTCTGAGTACGGGTAGCTGAATCCATGCCGGCGTGATACGGAAGAGCATTTATACCGTTCACTTTCAATGTTTCGGCAAGTTCTTCAACTTTTTTACGACTCAGGCAATAAATAATCCCCGATTTACCTGATTGGGATTTGATATACTTGATAATATCTCGATCAATATTTTGCGTTTTGGGACGCACTTCATAATAAAGATTAGGACGATTAAAAGAAGACTTAAAAACTTCTGCGTCAATCATCCCAAGATTTTTCTGGATATCGTGTTGTACCTTAGGTGTTGCTGTCGCCGTAAGGGCAATCAACGGATGAGAACCTATTTCATTAATTATAGGACGGATACGCCGGTATTCAGGTCTGAAGTCATGCCCCCATTCCGAAATACAATGCGCTTCATCCACAGCATAAAATGATATTTTTACTTGTTTAAGAAATTCTATATTTTCTTCTTTGGTAAGAGATTCGGGGGCTACGTACAATAACTTGGTACGACCCGCCATGATATCATCTTTTACCTGATCTATCGCAGCTTTATTCAAAGACGAGTTTATAAAGTGTGCCACACCGTCTTCCTCACTAAAATTACGCATTGCGTCCACCTGATTTTTCATCAAAGCGATAAGGGGCGATATGACAATAGCCGTGCCATCGAGCAATAACGATGGTAACTGATAACATAAAGACTTTCCTCCACCCGTAGGCATCAGCACAAATGTATCTTTACCATCAAGCAAATTCCGAATTATAGCCTCTTGGTTTCCCTTAAAGGTGTCAAATCCGAAATTTTTCTTTAACTCTTCTACCAAATTTGTTCTTGTTGTCATATAATGTAATGATTAACAGTAAGAAGACAATCATAATTTTCCCATTAAGAGAAAGCGCGTAAACAAATTTATAAACAAGTCTGCAAAATAACCAATTTATTTGAATCTTTTTTAATGCAAAGCATGCATATTCGCCTTTTTCAGCTTTTCCTCTGCATACTTTCGGGTAATATGCAACGTTTTTTCATCGGACGAAGGCATATCAAACATTGCATCCATCATAATCGTTTCCGCAATAGAGCGCAATCCTCTAGCACCCAATTTAAATTCGATCGCTTTTTCCACAATATAATCAAGGACATCGTCATCAAATGTCAATGTCACATCATCCATTTCAAATAAACGGACATATTGTTTAATAATAGAATTCTTCGGTTCGGTAAGTATTCTACGTAAAGCATTTTTATCCAACGGGTCTAAATAAGTAAGTAACGGTAACCGACCTATAATTTCCGGAATAAGACCGAACGCCTTTAGATCCTGAGGAGATATATACTGCAACATATTATTGCGATCTATCTCCTGACGTTTCTTATCAGCTCCGTATCCCACTACTTGCGTATTGAGCCGAAGTGCGATTTTTTTCTCTATACCATCAAACGCTCCACCGCAAATATACAGGATATTTTTAGTATTTACGGCAATCATTTTTTGGTCGGGATGTTTCCGTCCACCTTGAGGCGGAACATTAACGACCGATCCTTCGAGAAGTTTAAGCAATCCCTGCTGTACACCTTCGCCACTAACATCTCTCGTAATAGAAGGGTTATCTCCTTTACGGGCAATTTTATCGATTTCGTCAATAAATACAATCCCTCGTTCTGCTGCTTCAACGTTATAATCGGCGACTTGTAATAAACGGGTCAATATACTTTCGATATCCTCTCCTACATAACCGGCTTCTGTTAAAACTGTGGCATCGACAATCGTAAACGGAACATTCAACATGCGAGCTATCGTTTTTGCCAAAAGAGTTTTTCCCGTACCGGTATGCCCTACCATAATGATATTCGATTTCTCAATCTCAACATCATCTTTTTTCGAATCGGCATTCTGCAACAATCGTTTATAATGATTGAATACCGCAACAGACAAATAGCGTTTTGCCGCATCCTGTCCGATCACATATTGATCTAAAAACTTCTTGATCTCCTGAGGGCGGGGCAGATCTTCTTTAGTAAAGCCTAATCCTGAATTAACAGTCTTATTCTTTTTGAGAATTTCTTCTATCATCTCATGCGCACGCTCGACACAATCATTGCAGATAAAACCTGTAGCTCCCGTAAGCAACATCTCAACTTCTCTTTCGGAGCGGCCACAAAAACTACATTTGTTTATTTGTTTTGTCATTTCCTATTTTCTTGTTCTTTTTCTTCACATTATTTCGCTTTAGTAAGCACATCATCGATCATTCCATATTCTTTCGCTTCTGCTGCAGTCATCCAATAATCCCGGTCAGAATCTTTTTCTACTCTTTCATAAGTATTTCCCGAATGATCAGCAATAATCGTATAAAGTTCTTTCTTAAGCTTCTGTATCTCCCGAGCAGTAATTTCTATATCCGAAGCCTGTCCCTGTGCACCGCCCATAGGTTGGTGAATCATCACTCTCGAGTGTTGCAATGCAAAACGTTTTCCTCTTGTTCCGGCCACAAGTAACACCGCCCCCATAGATGCAGCCATACCTGTGCAAATAGTAGAAACATCGCTTGCAATATATTGCATCGTATCATATATTCCCAAACCCGCATACACACTCCCTCCCGGTGTATTTAAATATATAGAAATATCTTTACCCGGATCTGCAGAATCAAGATAAAGCAATTGAGCTTGAATCACATTAGCAGTATAATCATCGACTTGAGTGCCTAAAAAGATGATCCTGTCCATCATCAAACGAGAAAATACGTCCATTTGAGCAACATTCAGCTGGCGTTCTTCTATAATTGTCGGATAAATATAACTACTGGTTATATCTATATATTTATCTAACGCGAGCCCGTTCATCCCCAAATGTTTTGTGGCATAATTTTTAAAATCGTTTGTCATACGTTTTCCTTCTTGATTAATTTATAGTTTTCAAACAAAGGTATAAATAAAATCATGTATTCCGCAAATTTATTTTATCCGGAATAACATTAAAAAAGGCCATAATCTTTAATATTGTTTAAAACACAGTCATACCAACATAAAAGAAACCCGCCACGTCTGATGGCGGGCGGGTTCTCATCTTATTTTGTTCAACTTATTTTGTTTCGAACATTTTATAGAATTCATCAGCAGAAACAGCGATTTCATTCAAGGTTACAGCACCTTTAATAGTCGCAATGATTTTCTCTTCTGTTGCACGCTCTGCAATGTTACTAACCATCTTTTTATCTTTCAGCATATCGGTCGCATATTTGTCGAGCAAATCTTCAGGTACATTCATCATTCCGTACTGAGCAAATTGCGCGCGAGTAACTTTACGTGCCATATCTAAAATGTCGGCATCCTCAACTTTTATATTGAAATCTTTAACAATTTGTTCTTTAATCAACTGCCACTTCAAATCCGGAACCATTTTAGGATATTCTTCTTCTACCGATTCGGCAGTACGTTTCTCTCCGGTAGTCACCAACCAACGCTTTAACAAAGCATCCGGCAACTGTATATCTCCAACCTTATTCTCTAAAACTTTACGTGCATCAAGACCGAATTTATAATCACTCTCCGGCTTCATTTGATTTTCGATCATCTCACGCACCTTCGCTTTATATTCCTCTTCTGTCTTTACGACATCTTTACCAAATGCATTATCAAAAAGCTCCTGCCCCATTTCAGCCGGTTTAAATCCGAGAATACTAGTAACTTCTACTTCAAAATCAGATTTCATATTTGCAGCTTCTTCTTTTTTGATATGAAGCATCGAAGCTAATTCCACCTCATTATTATCACATGATTTTGCTGGGTTGAAGATGACTTTTTGACCTACTTTTACACCGGCAAACTTTGATTTCTCATCTTCATTTTTGAAGTAATTAGGCGAAATAATTCCCGATTCTACAACGATTCCTCCGTCTTTGACATTTCCGGCTTCATCCAACTCTATAAATTTCCCGCGAATCATATCCTTTTCCCCAGCAACCTCCACAGGTTCTTGTGTACCGAAACGGTTTGCTAATGCCTCGCACTGTTTTTCGACCATTGTGTCGTCAACCGTTACATTATAATAATCTACACAATCCTCTTTAGACAGATTCACAGAAATTTCAGGAGCTAAAGCCACATCAAACGAAACCGTAAAATCTTCTTGTCCGTCAAAATTAATTTCCGGCTGATCTGCAACCGGCATAGGTTCACCCAAAACATTGAGTTTATTCTCACGAATATAGTTAAATAACGATTCAGAAACGAGTTTATTGAATTCTTCAGCCAATACCGATTTTCCAAACATTTTCTGTATCATTCCCATTGGAACCATGCCTTTTCGAAATCCCGGGATATTTGCTTTCTGACGATAAGCGCGTAAAGCTTTGTCAACTTTCTCTTGATAATCAGCTTTGGTAATCTCAATCTTGATTACAGCAGATACTTTGTCAATGTTTTGTTGTGAAACGTTCATTCCTAACGAATTATTATTATTAAAATTTATTTTTTAGTCTTGCCCAATCGCTAAAACGTGCAATACCTTATACACTTATCAATAATATGTGTACATTTTGGCAGCGCAAAAGTAACTGTATTCTTCCGATAATCAAACTTCTTTTACAATTTTGTAACAAAAAGTTTTCAATAAAAGCACAATTCAAGGATAAAATGAAGTATTTCAAAAAATTAAAGCCGAATTGCTTGCACATCCGAAATTTATATTTTCCTTTGTAGCCGAATAAGAGTTGGTTTGCACTATTTAGTGAATCGCTCATGTAACTTATTGCATGACTACAAGCTTTATTTTCCAGACCCGCAACTGTTCAAATTTTTTCACTAATTTATTTTTTATCTTTATGAACATTTACATTGGAAACCTTAACTATTGTGTTAAGGAAGCAGACTTGCAACAAGTGATTGAAGAATACGGAGCTGTCGAATCCGTAAAAATTATCAAAGACCGCGAAACCGGCAAATCAAAAGGTTTTGCTTTTATTGAAATGAACAACGACGCTCAAGCTAAACAAGCTATCGAAGAATTGAACGGCTCTGAATTCGAAGGCCGTACTATGATCGTAAAAGAAGCGCGTCCAAGATCTTAAAAAACTTCATTCACTTGTGAGTCCTTAGTTTACGCAAGTCTGAGTTTTTTATATCGATGACTTACTATAACTGCTATAAAAAAAGACCTGATTTCGCTCAATTCAGGTCCTTTTTATATTTTTCAATCCGCTGAAACTCAGAAAATATTACTTTCTAAATCGACAACCGAAAAATCAGAAAAACTGTAGAAAATATTGATATAATATTTTTCCGAAAACAAAGAACGAAGAATTTTCCAATAATAAATAAAAGTTATCGATATAGTCTTCGTTATTCTTCAAAATCATTATCTTAGCATTCTATAAAATGTTATGAATAGTATCCGACATTTAAAAGGCTGTCTAAAGGCATAACAAAAAGTTATTTAAGATAAACAGATGTATATCTGTTATTTCAATAAAACTTTATTCATTTGCACATGTCTAACCAATCAAAAATCGAAGAAAAAATGAAATTAAGTGAAAAGAAAGGCAGTATGTTGCATGGAGTTTTATTGATCGCACTCTTTTCGTGCGCTGCATTTTATATAGGAGATATGCCGTTTATCCAAAAGCTTTCACTCAGCCCGCTAATTATAGGTATTATCTTAGGTATGCTTTATGCCAACAGCTTACGCAATCAGTTACCCGAGACATGGGTTCCGGGTATTTTATTCTGCTCTAAGCGACTTCTCAGATTGGGTATCATTCTATATGGTTTCAGACTCACATTTCAAAATATCATCGAAGTCGGACTTCCGGCAATTATCATTGACGCAATTATCGTTACCGTAACTATTTACGGAGGTATTTATATCGGAAAACTTCTAAAAATAGATCGAGGTATAGCTCTTTTAACATCTGTCGGTAGTGGAATATGCGGGGCAGCCGCGGTATTAGGAGCAGAAGCTACTCTAAAAAGTAAACCATATAAAACGGCTGTTGCTGTTTCTACGGTCGTCATCTTCGGGACTATATCGATGTTTCTGTATCCGGCATTGTATAATCATGGAATTATAGATCTTACACCTGAACAGATGGGGATTTATACGGGTTCAACTTTACATGAAGTCGCTCATGTAGCCGGAGCTGGAAATTCGATGGGAAAAGAGATATCTGACTCTGCCATTATCGTCAAGATGATACGTGTCATCATGTTAGTTCCGGTTTTATTGATTATAAGTTATTCGATGTCAAGAGCAATTGCAAAAATCAGGAGACGTGTCGGAATAGATGCCCACGATCCAAACCGATCATCCAATGTTGCTGTTCCTTGGTTCGCTTTCGGATTTTTAGCCGTTATAGGCTTCAATTCGTTTAATTTACTACCCGAACCATTTATCGATTTCATTAATGAATTAGATACCTTTTTACTAACTATGGCAATGACTGCTCTCGGGACGGAAACCAGTATAGAAAAATTCAGGAAAGCCGGATTAAAATCTTTTATATTAGCTTCAATACTGTTTTTATGGCTATTAGGAGGTGGTTACCTACTCACTAAATACTTAACACCCTATTTAATGTAATACTCAATATTATGTCCGATATGTATGACTTCCGATTGAAAGTATTCCAACGTGTCGCATGGAATCTCAGTTTTACCAAAGCTGCCCAAGAACTACAAATTTCACAACCTGCTGTAACCAAACATATCCGCGAGTTAGAATCAATCTATAACACACGGTTGTTTGATCGTATTGGAAACAAAATCGCACTAACAACAGCCGGAATTATTTTATTAAAACACTGTGATACCATTCTATCTGAATACAGTAAGCTAAATTATAAAATGCACCAGTTAAATAATAAAGAGGTGGGACAAATACATATCGGAGCAAGCCTCACGATCGCACAATATATCCTTCCGGCATTTTTAGCTCAATTTTGTCAAGAATATCCAGATATATCTCTCGATCTACAGATGCATAATACTCTTGAAATAGAAAATATGCTACATGCACAAAAGATTGACATCGGGCTGATTGAAGGCCCTTCAAGAAAGCCATATTTAAAATATTCGCCATTTCTGAAAGACGAAATAGTTGCGATCGTAAGAAACACAGCCCGTTGGGGAGACAGCCCGTTTCCTCTTTCTAAAATCAAAGAACTACCACTAATACTCAGAGAACATACATCTGGCACAACACAATTTATAGAAGAAAATCTACAAAAATACGGTATAAAATATTCTTCTCTCAACGTACTTATGCACATGGGATCGACAGAAGGAATAAAATCATTTTTAAGGTATTCGGATTGTGTCGGGCTACTCTCTATTTATTCGGTCAGTAAAGAACTGATGAACGGAGAATTCAGAATTATCGATTTTCAAGATTTCGCAATCGAAAGAGACTTCTGTTTTGTCCAAAATCAAGGCGACAACTCTGAAATAAATCAGTTATTTATCAATTTTGTCAATAAAAAATCTTCAGAACAATACGGACATAGTTACATAGGTAAATAAATCGAACCTTTTTTAATTCTACATAAAATAAAATAGGATTTAGCC
>NZ_CEWDCG010000023.1:0-22641 GCF_982436375.1 Coprobacter sp.
TATAGAAAATTTACAAGTTTATTTTATGTTGCAAAAATACCGGTAATGCCGGAGGATAATGTGTACTTTTTGTTATTGTTGGAGGATTTTTTGCCTACTCTTTGTAATGATATTTTTATGATGATAAATACCGATTTTTAGGTATTGATATATGCTTATCGGCTTTTTAATTTTGTTCTGTTAAGTCAAATCGAACTTATGCAAGCAGAAAAAGAATATGTGAGGAAAAATATATTGGCTGCAGCGACACCGTTGTTTTATGCAAAAGGGTATGTAAAAGTTCCTATGCGCAAAATTGCGGAAGCTTCCCATGTGGGGTTGAGTAATATTTATAATTATTATGATAGTAAAGAGGATATTTTTCATGAAATAGTGCGTCCTATAGTGAATTGTTTTTATGAAATGCTCGACGAACATCATGGGAAGAGGGGTGCGGATATACTGGAAATGTTCACGAATGATTATCTCCGGTCTGTTATAGATGAGTATGTTTCTATTGATGTATTTTTTTATGAAAATCAGAAGCGTTCGGTGTTGCACAATTTAGCAGGGTGCTTTTCAGGGGGAGAAATCTGGTTTGATGTATAGGTTTCACGTGAAACCGGGTTCATAAATTGTAAATATTAATGCAGCTGATTTGAATTTTATAGAAGTATTTTTCTTGGTTTTTCGATCCATAATAATATCCGTTTCGGTAAAGACGATGCCACGGATGAGGAAGTTATCGAAGCTGCTCGGGCTGCTCAGTGTCATGATTTTATTATACGGTTGCCTAAAGGTTATGATATGTAGGAAAAATTAGCAAGCTGTCTCAAAATATAGGGATGAGACAGCTTGTGTTATCGTTAATGTGCTTCGAGCCAGTTTTTTCCGATACCGGAATCAGCTATTAAAGGGACTTTTAGTTGGTATGCATTTTCCATTTCTTCTTTTACGATATGCTCAACAATTTCTATTTCGTTCTCAGGAACACTGAAATTGAGTTCGTCATGTACTTGAAGAATCATCCGGGCCTTTAGCCCGTTCTTTTCGAATCGGTCGAAAATGCGGACCATGGCAATCTTTATAATGTCTGCAGCGCTTCCTTGTATAGGTGCATTTATTGCATTTCGTTCGGCATATCCGCGTACGATGCTGTTTTTGGAATTAATGTCGGGTAACATCCGTTTGCGTCCGCTTATCGTTTCTACATACCCTTTTTCTCGGGCTATCTGTATGCTTTTATCCATATATTCTTTTATATGGGGGTATGTCTCGAAATATCCGTTTATCAGTTCTTTGGCTTCAGATCGAGGTATATTGAGCCTGTCTGAAAGTCCGAATACGGAAATTCCGTAGATAATACCGAAGTTGGCGGTCTTCGCTTTTCTACGCATATCGGGCGTTACTTCTTCGATCGGTATTTTGTATATTTTGGCAGCTGTAGCAGCATGAATGTCTTTGCCTGAGGTAAAAGCTTCTATCATATTGGGATCTTCGCTGAGATCGGCCATGATGCGCAACTCGATCTGGGAGTAGTCAGCCGAGAAAAACAGGCATCGGTCATCGGGAATAAAAGCCCTGCGTATCTCTCGTCCTTCACTGTCTCTGATGGGTATATTCTGAAGATTAGGATTACTTGAACTTAATCGTCCTGTGGCAGTTACCGTCTGGTTAAATGAAGTATGTATCTTTCCTGTTTTGGGATTGATAAGTTCGGGCAGAGCATTGACGTACGTGGACAGAAGTTTTTTTACTCCCCGTTGTTCTAATATTTTTCCTACAATAGGATGTTTGGAACGGAGTTTTTCCAGAATTTCTTCGGTCGTAGAATATTGTCCGGTTTTTGTTTTTTTGGCTTTTTCATCGATTTTAAGACGTTCGAACAAAACTTCTCCTACTTGCCGTGCCGAACTGACATTGAATTCTGTTCCTGCCAATTGATAAATTTCCTGTTCGAGTTGCAGAACTTTTTCGGTAAGCAGAATCGAAGATTGGCGCAAAGCTTCGGTATCGACTCTGACTCCGGTGATTTCCATCTCTGCCAATACTCGTATTAACGGCATTTCGATAGAGTAGAAGAGGGGTTCGAGACCTTCTTTTTTTAATTCCTTTTCGAAGACATTTTTTAGTTTTAATGTTATATCTGCATCTTCGGCGGCATACTCACTGATTTTTTCGATCGGCACTTGACGCATTGATAGCTGATTTTTTCCTTTAGGACCGATAAGTTCTTCAATGTGTACGGTTTTGTATTTGAGATAAACTTCAGCCAAGTAGTCCATGTTATGGCGTTGTTCGGGCTGCAATAAATAATGGGCTACCATTGTGTCGAAGAATTTCCCTTTTACAGTGATTCCATAATTTCTCAATACGATATAGTCGTATTTTATATTTTGACCTATTTTTAATGAGTTTGTATTTTCTAATGCATTTTTAAATTTATTTACAAGTTGATTCGCTTTATCCCGCTCTGTCGGGATAGGAACATAAAATGCTTTATTTTCTTGTAATGCAAATGACATTCCTACCAATTCGGCCGATATCGGATCGATTCCGGTAGTTTCTGTGTCAAAAGCAAAATATTCCGCATTTTCTAATTCGGTTATTAAATCAGATATTTTGTTCTCATTATCAATTATTTGATAGTCATGTTCTATGGTTTTTAACTCACTGAGAATCGAATATTTTTCTTCTTCTGTATTCTCGTCCGGAAATACGTCAAAGAGAGAAGCTTGAATAGGCGTTTTTGAAACAGTTGTTTTATTAACTGTTGTACCTAATACTCGATCTGCTAAATTTCTAAATTCAAGTTCCTCGAAAATTTCCCGTAATCGAGTTTCGTTTATCGCTTCTCGTAATAATTCTTTTTCATTGAAAATTATGGGGGCGTCTGTTTTTATCGTTGCCAGAAATTTGGAAAATTCTATTTGTTGTTTGTTTTCTTCTACTTTTTTGCGTAACGCACCCTTCAACTGATCGGTACAGCAAAGTAAATTTTCGATAGAGCCGAATTCATTGACCAGTTTTATCGCTGTTTTTTCTCCTACGCCGGGACATCCCGGGATATTGTCTGACGCATCGCCCATAAGCCCGAGTATATCGATAACCTGTTCAGGACGTTCGATGGAGAATTTTTGTTTTATTTCTTCAACTCCGCGTACTTCGAAATCTCCTCCTCCGAATTTGGGTTTGTAGATAAAAATGTGAGGACTGACCAATTGCCCGTAGTCTTTATCCGGGGTCATCATATACGTATCGAACCCTTCTTTTTCAGCCAGCTTGGCCAGTGTGCCTATGACATCATCGGCTTCGAAACCGGGAACTTCTATGATAGGTATATTGTAGGCTTTGATAATTTCTTTTATAATAGGTACGGATTGTCTTATTACCTCCGGAGTTTCTTCTCTCTGTGCTTTATAAAGCTCATATGCTTCGTGCCTGAAAGTCGGACCACTGGGATCGAATCCTACTGCAATATGGGAAGGATTTTCTTTTTTCAGTACGTCTTCCAACGTATTTACAAATCCGAATATAGCGGAGGTATTTACTCCTTTAGAGTTGATTCTCGGATTTTTGATGAATGCGTAATATGAGCGGTAGATGAGTGCGTAGGCATCCAGTAAAAATAGCTTTTTTTCTTGCATTTGCAGGCTGTTTTTAATGTACTTTGTTTTTATATCGGGAAAAAATTTCCCTTATTTCCCGGTAAATTTACAATAAATATGGATATTCTTTTGTTTTATTGCTATTTTTGCACATCATTAAAATAATATGGATAAACTATCTATTATACAGCAGCCTATTCTTGATGAATTGGAGATTCTGAACCGGACTTTGGCAGAGACGTTGAATACAAGCAGTCCGATGATGAATACCGTTGTTGATTATTTTCTCGGAACGAAAGGCAAGCAAATACGTCCTATGTTGGTGTTGTTGAGTGCCCGTTTATTTGGGAAAATCAATGCTGTTACTATCGATGCTGCTGCTGCTATAGAACTTTTGCATAATGCCAGTCTTATACACGATGATGTTGTCGATGAATCGAAGCAACGTCGAGGAAAGCCCACGATTAATGGAGTTTGGGATAATCGTATAGCAGTGCTGGTAGGTGATTATTTTGTCTCTTGTGCGTTGAAGCGTTCTATTTCTACCGGGATTCTGGAGGTTATTAATACGCTGGGATTTTTAGGTCAGGAATTGGCGAAAGGAGAGATCGACCAGCTTTCGATAGCTCAAGATCATGTTTTAAATGAAGAAGCCTATTTTAATGTAATCCGTCAGAAAACGGCGTCTTTGTTTATCTCCTGTATGAAAATGGGGGCTTTATCGAATGGTGCATCTTCTGAAGCTATCGAACAATTAATGGTTTTCGGAGAGAAACTGGGGCTTTGTTTTCAGATAAAGGACGATACGTTCGACTATTTTTCGGATGATACTATTGGTAAACCTACCGGAAATGATTTGAGGGAGGGCAAAGTTACTCTACCTTTGATTTTTGCGGTTCGGAACGCTACGGATGTTGAAAGGGATGAGGCAATGGCAATTTTGAGGCAAAAAGAATTATCCGCTAAGGATATCGATAAGTTGACTGAATTTGCAAAATCTCATGGAGGGATAGAGTATGCTAAGAAGGTTATGGAGCGTTTACGAACAGAAGGCTATGCGGCTTTGGCTTCTTTTGGCGAAAATCCCGTTGTGACTTCTCTAAAAGCTATTTTAGATTATACGATCGATAGAACAAAGTAACTGAAAATAGGATATTTGAGAGAAATAAAAAGGGGATACTTCCATTCGGAAAAGTATCCCTCTCTTTTTTGTATTTAGAAAAATTTGACCGGGCTTCCGGCTATGGAGCTTAACAAATTGTTTGCTAAACGACTGGCACCTAAACGGAAATATTTTTTATCCAACCATTTTTCTCCGAGAACTTCGGCGACAATGCAATAATATTTTACGGCATCTTCTGTGGTAGATATTCCTCCGGCCGGTTTGAATCCGATCATTGTTCCGGTTTTATCGTAATATTCTTTGATTGCCTGGCACATGACATAAGCAGCTTCGAGGGTTGCCGCCGGTTCCATTTTTCCTGTTGAGGTTTTAATGAAGTCTGCTCCTGAATAGATCGCCAATATAGAAGCTTTTTTTATGTTTGAGGCTGTTTTCAGCGCTCCGGTTTCAAGAATTACTTTCAGGTGTGCATCTCTGCAAGAGTGTTTGATTTCTTCGATTTCATCGCACATTTCTTCGTATTCTTCCGCTAAAAAGTTCCCGACATTAATCACAATATCTATTTCATCGGCTCCATCGGCAACAGCTAATGCCGTTTCTGCAACTTTTACTTCGGTAAAGGTCTGAGAAGAGGGGAATCCTGCCGAAACGGCAGCGATATTTACATCAGATACTTCCAGATTCATACGGACTGTTCCTGCCATATTGGGATATACACATATCGCGGCAACGTTATTCATTTCGGGATGTTCATTTTCGAAATCGTTTACCCGTTTTGTAAAATTCGTGATATGTTGTGCTGTGTCGGTTGTGTTGAGGGAAGTCAGATCTATACAGCCGAAAAGGAATTTATAAACATCCGTATTGCTGTATTTCGATAGATTTTCCCGAAGGATCTGTTCTACTTCTTGTTTCACTACATCATCGTTCAGATTGGTGTTGTAGTTTTGAAGAGCTTCGTTGTACTTGTCCATAATTAGTATAGTTTAGGATTATTGATGTGTCTCTCTTTGTCCCGATTTGTTTTTTTCAGGAGATTTTTCTCGAATGCTTCCGTGAGGTTTATTCCTGTTTGATTGGCAAGGCATAGAAGTACCCATAAAACATCGGCCATTTCGTCTCCGAGATCACGTTCTTTATCGCTTTCTTTGAATGATTGATCTCCATATCTACGGGAAATAATGCGGGCGACTTCTCCTACCTCTTCTGTAAGAATCGCCATATTGGTGAGTTCACTGAAATATTTTACTCCGAACTCTTTTATCCATTGATCTACAGTTATTTGAGCTTCTTCTATGGTCATGGTTATTCTTTATTTTTAGAGTCTATCCAGATTGTTACAGGTCCGTCGTTGACCAATTCTACTTGCATATCAGCCCCAAATTCTCCTGTCGCTACGGATTTTCCGATTTCTTGTTCTGTGTAGTGACATAAGGCTTCGTACATAGGTATTGCATGCTCGTGTTTTGCCGCTTTGATATATGAGGGACGATTTCCTTTTTTGGTTGATGCGTGCAAAGTAAATTGGCTTACAATGAGTACTGATCCGTCAATATCCTTTACTGATCGGTTCATAATGCCGTTTTCATCATCGAAAATACGTAAGGATGTCGCTTTTTTTGCCAACCATTCTGCATCTTCTTTTGTGTCGGCTTCTTCAATTCCGACCAAAATCAGCAGTCCTGTATCTATTTTTGATTTTATTTTTCCGCTAATAGTTACGGAAGCCCGTTTTACCCGTTGTATTAAGATTCTCATATCGACTTCTTATTGCTCTATTAATACAAAGTTACGAATAAAGTTTTAAGAGCCAGTCTAAATTTTCCGATAAAAAATGCAATCAGGGTATCTTTGCTTTTTCTTTCGGTCTGTTTTTTCTGTTTTCATTTGTCAGTTTAGACTGTTATCACTCTTGTAAAAACAAAAAAAACTCTCTCGAAAAAATTCCTGAATCAGACTTGATTAATTCTAAAAAAACTGTTCAAAATTTCTTATGTTTATTTTATTCATTAATGTTGAGAGTTGAGATTTTGTATTATTATTTTGGCTTTGGCTTTACCGATTATGCTTGCTATCTCCTCGAAACTCGCTTCTTTAACTCGTTTCATGCTTTTAAATTCTTTCAGGAGGGCGGTCTTTGTTTTATCTCCTATGCCTTTTATATTATCGAACGCAGATGCGATTTGGCGTTTACTTCGTTTGTCTTTATGAAATGTAATAGCAAACCGGTGTACTTCATTTTGTATCTGTTCCAATAGTCTGAATAGTTGGCTTTGAACTTTTATTCCAATTACTTTGGGGGGAAACCCGAATAGAAGTTCGGAGGTTCTGTGTCGGTCATTTTTTACTAATCCGGCGATAGGAATTTCAAGGTGCAGTTCATCTTCTATTACTTCTCTGATTATCTCCATTTGACCTTTTCCTCCATCTGCAATGATGAGATCGGGAAGAGGTGCTTCTTCTCGGATTAGGCGCTGGTAACGGCGTCTGACGACCTCTTTCATCGAGGCATAATCATCCGGGCCTACGACAGTTTTTATGTTGTATTTACGGTATTCTTTTTTTGCCGGTTTACCCATTTTGAATACGACGCATGCAGCAACAGCGTCACTACCCTGAATATTCGAATTATCGAAGCATTCGATATGTACAGGAGGTTTATTCATGCAGAGTTCTTTTTGTATTTCTTTAAGCAGCTTCATGCTGCGGTGCTCGGGATTAAGCTTTTCTGTCTGTTTTAGCTTGTCGATTTTGTATTGTTTTACATTTTGCTCCGATATTTCGAGTAGTTTTTTCTTGTCTCCGCGTTGAGGAACGATAAATTCTACATTTTCAAATTCGAGATCGGGTAGAAACGGAACGACTATTTCACGAGACAGACTTTTAAAGCGAGTACGTAACTCTGCGATTCCCAATGCAAGAATATCTTCTTTTGCTTCATCAAGCCTTTTCTTGTATTCTATTGTGAAACTTTGTACGATCGAACCGTTGCGGATATGCATGTAATTCACGAATGCGGCATCATCCTCTTCATCGTAAGAAAATATGTCGATGTTATGTATTGTCGTGCTTACAATGACTGATTTTGCCCGGTATTTTTCTAATAAGAGGTATTTCTCTTTTAAGACTTGAGCTTCTTCGAATTTCAGGTTTTCCGAGAGTTTCCCCATTTCTTGTAACAAGTGTTCGCTTAATTGCTGTATATTGCCGTTAAGAATCTGTTTTACTTGAGAAATATATTCTAAATAGGTCTTTTCCTCTTCAAGGCCTTCACATGCGCCTTTGCAATTTTTGATGTGATATTGGAGACAAATCTTGAATTTTCCCCGACGAATGTTTTCCGGAGTAAGGTTATGTGGGCACGTGCGTATCGGATAGAGTGTACGAATAAGCTCAAGAACGGTTTTTGCTAAATGCACATTTGCATACGGTCCATAATATTTAGAGCCGTCTTTTATAACTTTTCGGGTTAAGAATACTCTGGGGAAATGCTCATTGCGAACGGTGATCCATGGGTATGTTTTATCATCTTTCAATAAAACATTATATCGGGGTTTGTATTCCTTGATCAGGCTGTTTTCAAGATGTAGGGCGTCTTCTTCGGTTTTTACTACGATATATTTTAGATCGCGAATATTCCGCACTAAAACATTCGTCTTTACCGAGTCATGAACTTTATTGAAGTAGGAAGATACTCTGCGTTTTAAATTTTTTGCTTTCCCGACATAAATAATTTTGCCCTCTTTATCGAAATATTGGTACACGCCAGGAGTTTCGGGTAGGAGGGCAATGATGCTTTTAATATGTTCGCTTGTTGTTGCTGCCATTTAGTATTTAATGAGAGCTTCGATTTCTACTTCAGGAGGGAAAACATCCCTTCCTTTTAAAAATTCCAGTTCTACGATAAAATTTACATAGACTTTTTTAGGATTAAACCGTTTTACTAATTTGTATGCAGCCAGCATTGTCCCACCGGTTGCCAGCAGATCGTCATGCAATACAATTATGTCTTCTGAATTGAGCGCATCTTTATGTATTTCGATTGTGTCGGTACCATATTCTTTTTCATAGCTTTCACTCCATGTTTCGGCAGGAAGTTTTCCCGGTTTTCTTAATGTAACAAATCCTGCCCCTAAATTGTTGGCGATAATTGGGCCCATTATGAACCCTCTGGATTCTATCCCTACAACTTTTGTTATCCCTTTTTCTTTATATAGTTTTGTCAGTTCTTCACTAAGGGCATGTAGACAGTCTTTGTCTTTAAATACTGTTGTGAGATCTCTGAAGATGATTCCTTTTTGTGGAAAGTCTTTTACATCCCTGATCTTTTCTTTAATGTTTTCGATGCTCATGGCTTGTTCTATCTTATTGTTTTATTGATGTTTGTATTGTTTATTTAAAGAGTTTCTTTTTATTGTTTCACGTGGAACTAAAAGTTATCTTCCGGATAATACCAATAAAATATTGATGTCGCTTGGCGAAATTCCCGGGATTCGAGCAGCCTGAGCAATTGTTTCCGGATCGATTTTGTCGAGCTTTTGTCTTGCTTCAGTCGAAAGTTGTTTTATCGAATTATAGTCGAATTTCCCTTTTATTCGAATATTCTCAAGACGAGATATTTTATCGGCAATCATTTTTTCACGATCGATATATCCTTCATATTTTATTCGAATTTCCGTAGCTTCTATGATTTCATCTTTACGATTCTTGATTTTATCGATTTCTTTATGTAGGGCAGGGATTAGTCCTGCAATTTTAGAAATGGATAATTGAGGCCGTAAAATTAAGTCGATCAGTTTTATTCCTTGTTTTAACGGGGATGTTCCGAGTTGCTCTAAGCCGCTATTTATGTATTGAGGCTTTACGGAATAGTTTTTTGCGAATTCTATAAGATGATTGATATGCTCTTTTTTCTCGATGAGAAGACTGTGCCTTTGGGTAGAAGCTAATCCTAAATTATAAGATTTTTCGGTAAGACGCATATCTGCATCGTCTTGACGAAGTAAAATGCGATATTCGGCTCTGGATGTAAACATTCGGTAAGGTTCATCTACGCCCTTTGTTACCAAATCATCGATTAATACTCCGATATATGCTTCGTTCCGAGCTAAAATGAACGGATTTCCCCCGTGGCAGTTGATATGGGCATTTATTCCTGCAATTATACCTTGTCCTGCAGCTTCTTCATATCCGGTTGTTCCGTTTACCTGTCCGGCAAAGAAAAGATTCTTGATTTTTTTTGTTTCGAGATTATGCAAAAGTTGCGTCGGATCAAAATAATCGTATTCGATCGCATATCCCGGACGATAGATTTGAATGTCTTTAAATGCCGGTATTTTTTGCAGAGCATTCAGTTGAATTTCCAGTGGTAGGGAAGAAGAAAATCCGTTCAAATAAAATTCTCGAGTGGTTTCACCTTCCGGTTCTAAAAATAGTTGATGTTCTGTTTTATCGGGGAATGTGACGATTTTTGTCTCGATACTGGGACAATAGCGTGGTCCGATACTTTTGATTTGTCCGTTAAATAGGGGAGAATCGGGTAGTCCTTGACGGAGTATCCGATGCACTTCTTCGTTCGTATATGTCGCCCAGCAGCTTTGTTGTTTTAATTTGCGCGGCTCAAAATCTAAATATGAAAATTTATGGAAGTCGTTTTCTCCGAGTTGTTCTGTCATTAATTCGAAATGGACGCTTCTCCCGTCTATTCGTACTGGAGTCCCTGTTTTCATTCGCCCGACAGTGATTCCTAATTCAGATAATTGTTCGGTGATTCCGTACGATGCAGGTTCAGAAATTCTACCTCCTCGCAGTTGAGTCTTTCCGATATGTATTAGTCCGTTCATGAAAGTTCCGGAAGTGATAACTACGGATTTTGCTGAAAACTGGACATCCATGTTTGTAAGAACTCCGGTTACCGTATTATTTTTTATGACCAACTCTTTTACCGAATCTTGCCACAGATACAGATTGTCTGTATTTTCGATTATTTCTCTCCATGTGTGGATGAACTTTTCCCGGTCGCTTTGTGCTCGAGGACTCCACATGGCAGGTCCTTTAGAGCGGTTGAGCATCCTGAACTGTATCGCCGTCTTGTCGGTTACGATTCCGGTGTTACCTCCCAGTGCGTCTATTTCCCGCACAATCTGTCCCTTTGCAATACCACCGATAGCCGGATTGCAACTCATTTGTGCGATTTTATTCATATCCATTGTAATGAGCAGGGTTTTTGAACCTAAATTTGCGGCTGCACAAGCGGCCTCGCATCCGGCGTGTCCGGCTCCAACAACAATTACGTCGTACTTGAAAGTCATTTTGCTGTATTTGTTTATAAACAGGTCATTTTTTGTCAGACAAAAGAGCAAGAGCTTCGTTTTCTTTTTGAGTCATTATCTCTCTTTCTCCCGGCCCTTTGTCGTTGATTCCACATAAATGTAATATCCCGTGTATTATGATTCTATGCAATTCTTCTTCGTATGATACTTCGAACTCATCGGCATTGCTCTTCACCGTATCGATGCTGATAAATATATCCCCGCTGATGCGATTTTTTTCGGTGTAATCGAAAGTAATGATGTCTGTGTAATAATCGTGATCGAGATATTCTCTATTTATTTCCAATATTTTCTCGTCCGAGCAAAAAATGTATGAGATATCACCGCATTTTTTGCCATATATTCCGGCTACATTTTTTATCCAGTCTCCGGTTTCTCTTTTTTTTATTGCCGGAAGCTTTACCCCTTCGGCAAAGAATGTAATAGCCATGTTCCTATTATCTTTGAGATTATAAACGAAATTACAAAGATAGGGCTTTATCCTGTACATAGATGCCTGATAATACGAAAAAACGTTTATTCGGTATCTTGAGAAGCAACTATTTAAAAAAGATATATGCAACAACGATAGCTGCAATGATTCCTACGAGGTCGGCAAAAAGTCCATACCCGGCAGAATAGCGGGTATTGCGGATACCTACGCTTCCGAAGTATACCGCCAGAATATAAAATGTCGTGTCTGTCGATCCTTGTATCGTCGAAGCTACACGGGCGACAAAAGAGTCTGCTCCGTAAGTGTTCATTGCATCAACCATCATTCCCCGAGCACCACTGCCGCTTAACGGTTTCATGAGGGCTGTGGGGAGCGCTCCTACAAAATCGGAATCGATACCGCAAGCATTGATACCTGCTGTTATTCCGGATATTATGAAGTCCATAGCTCCGGAAGCTCTAAAAATAGCTATGGCGACTAACATCGCTACTAAATAGGGTATGATTGTAACTGCAGTTTTGAATCCCTCTTTTGCGCCTTCTATAAATGCGTCGTATATGTTTATTTTTTTTCGTATTCCTGCAATTATGAAGCTGATGATTATACAAAATAATAGACAATTTGCTCCGAATTGGGAATATAGAGATACTTTTTCTTGAGGAAGTCCGGCAAAAAAGTAAAGTATAGAACCGATTATGGCGGTAAGTCCCAAAATAGAACCCATGATTACCCGATCAAATAAATTTATTTTTTGTTTAAGGCATACCGCGATAAGTCCGGCTAATGTGGAGCAATATGTCGCTATCAATATAGGCAGAAATATGTCTGAAGGATTGGCTGCTCCCATTTGTGCCCTGTATACCATTACTCCTAAAGGGACTAAAGTCAGTCCGGTAGTATTTAATACAAGAAACATGATCATCGGATTGCTTGCCGTCTCTTTATCGGGATTTATCTCTTGCATTTCTTTCATTGCTTTCAGACCGAGGGGTGTTGCCGCATTATCGAGCCCCAGCATATTTGCAGAAACATTCATGAAGATAGATCCGAATGCCGGGTGGTTCTTGGGAAGGTCAGGGAAAAGTCTGCAAAAAAGAGGGCTGATAAGTCGGGAGAATAAGGCAATGATACCTCCTCGTTCTCCTATTTTCATTAACCCCAGCCATAAAGATAGAACCCCGGTAAGTCCTAATGATATTTCGAAAGCCGTTTTGGCTGAAGTGAATGAAGAATTCATGATATCGTTCCAGATTGTCAGGTTTCCGAAAAATACAGATTGAATTACTGCAACTCCAAAAGCAATCAGGAAAAAAGAGATCCAGATATAATTTAAGACCATGGGGATAATTTTTACGTGATGTGAACAAATTTATATATTTTGTGCGAATACGGTATATTTGAAGTTAAATAAATTGATGGCAGATTTATTTGAGAAAAAAATGGTTGTTGCATTTCTGTTATAATGTGCTGTTAAATAGGTATTTATTGAAAATTTATCTTCTCCAGAATTGCTTAATTACGGATTTCCCGTATTTCTGTCCGATTTATTTTAAGGAAAATGAGGAATAAAGTTGTATTTTACAAATGTTATGAAATGCAACTTTCTCAAGGGCTTGTCTAAATTTTCCGATAAGAAAATATTATCAGAACATCTTTGCGGTTTCTTTTGGTTTGTTTCCCGGTTTTGATTTTCGAATCAGACCGAGCAAAATTTAAACAGACTCGTAAGAATATAAAAAATAGAAAGCGGAGGCTTTTGTATAGCATTTTTTTATACTTTTGAAAATTCTCATTTCAGGATAAGACCTATGTTTAATCTTGTTCGAAGTGAAATAAAAATGCATTGTCGGGTTTGCTATATCTGAGATAGACAATGTAAGAATTAGACCGTGTTAAGTTTGGGTTTGACGGGTAGTATTATTGTCTGTGTAGAGATAATCTAAAAATTAAAATCATATATGAAGAAAAAAGTCTTGGTAACATATAATATGTTTCGGAGCGGTTATGCAGAGTTAGTCGAGAAGTATGACGTCACTTTTCCTCCGGACGGAGCAGAATCTTTTACTTATGAAGAGGTTTTACGAATGATTCCGGAGTATGACGCATTGCAATCGATGTTTAATTTTCCGGTAGATAAACAGTTGATGGATGCCGGTGTGAAGTTGAAAATAATTTCCAATTATGCAGTGGGATATGACAATATCGATATTCCTTATGCAACGCAGAAAGGTATTCAGGTCACGAATACTCCCGATCCGGTAACAGAGCCTACCGCAGATCAGGCTATGGGATTGCTGTTGGCTGTCAGTCGACGTATTTCGGAGTTGGACAGGCGTCTTCGAATAGGAGAGGTAAAGGTCGGATTATTGGAGAATCTGGGACATTCTTTGTATGGCGGTACGATCGGTATTATCGGCATGGGACGTATCGGACAAGCGTTAGCCCGGCGGGCGATTGCGGCCGGAATGAAGATCGTTTATTGTAATCGTCATCGGGTCGCAGAAACGATAGAGGATAAGTATAAAGCTGTTTATTTGTCTTTGGATGAGTTATTACGAGTTTCCGATGTCGTTTCGGTAAATGCGCCATATACGACGGAGACTTATCATTTGATAGGAGAAAGAGAGCTTTCCCTGATGAAACCGACTTCGATTCTAATTAATACGGCAAGAGGTCCTTTGGTCGATGAAAAAGCTTTAGTTAAAGCGCTACGTGAAAAAGTAATATGGGGAGCCGGATTGGATGTTTTTGAATTCGGGGATTATCCTTCAGAGGAGCTGTTATCGATGGATAATGTCGTTTTGAATCCGCATACCGGGACTCAGACGTTTGAGGTGCGTAATGAAATGGCCGCTTTCGTTTCAAGGAATATTATTCATTTTTTTGAAGGAGGGCCGGTCGCTAAAGTAAATCACATAGATTAAACGGTATATGTCGATAGCAAAAGAAATCCGGGAGAGTTTACTTGTATTTGCCGATCCTGAGAAAGCTTCTGTGTTGCAAGGTTTTTTTAAGACAGCAAAAGGTGCATATGGCGAAGGGGATAAGTTTGTCGGGATTCCAGTCCCGAAAACGAGGTCTGTTGCAAAACAATATGTGTATGTTGCACCGGAGGATGTCCTTCCGTTGTTGTCGGATGCCGTTCATGAATGTCGTTTACTGGCTCTTCTGATTTGGGTCGCTCAATTTCCTAAAAGTGACGAACTGCGTCGGAAGCGGATTTTTGATTTGTACTTGTCGAATACCGATAAAATAAACAACTGGGATTTGGTCGATTTGTCTGCTTATCAAATCGTCGGAGAATATTTGAGAGATAAAGATCGTACTCCTTTATATCGGTTGGCTGAGAGCGGCTATTTGTGGGAACAACGAATTTCGATAGTAGCGACATGGAAATATATCCGTGAAAAACAATTTGAGGATACCTTATATTTGGCCGATAAGTTGTTGCAACATCCGCATGACCTGATTCAAAAGGCTGTAGGATGGATGTTGAGGGAAGTCGGAAAACGAGATAAGGCGGTTCTTCTACATTTCTTGGAATCTCGTTATCAAATAATGCCGAGAACTATGCTCCGGTATGCAATTGAGAAATTTTCTCCCGAAGAACGGGCTTTCTATATGAAAAAGGACAGACAAAGGTCTTGATATCGATGTTTATATCATCGGGTTTGAACTGTATTTAGAATGAAATCATTACTTTTGTATCGTAATCTAAACTTTGTATTCGGGGATGAGTCTTGATGGATGCGATTTGCTGACGATATGTGTGCCTACTTGCAATCAAGTGGTTATTCTTTGTGATATGTTGGAGGATATGATTCCCAAAATAAGTTCGTATCATATTCGCCTTCTTATTATCGATAATTGTTCTTCAGATAATACGCAAGGGGTTGTAGCCGGTTATTCTGATCGTTATGAGAATTTGTCTTATATTCGTTTGGATAGACAGTTGGATAATGATGCTCTTTTCGAAATGGCGTTGAAATTACCCCGTACTCCTTATTGTTGGGTTATTCGGGATATTAATCGGTTGAATGGTAGTTATTTATGTTCTGTTATAAATACCTTGAGTAATCAGACTCCCGATTTATATGTTATCGCTTGTAATAAGCGTTCGTTCGGGATACCTTCCCGTGTTTATAACGATGCGAATGCTTTTTTACATGATCTCGGATGGTGTCTGATTTATTCCGGAGCTGTTATTTTTTCTCGTAAGATTATTGATATTGCGGATTTTGAGAAATGTCGAAATCCTTATTTTTTTAGTTTCAATATCGTATTCGAGACGCTTTCCCGATTAGACCGTATCTCGGTATTTTGGAGCGGTTTGGATTTGCTGAGCGAATCATCTCTTTCACGCGATAATTCCCGTAATCCGAGAGGTGTATTTCATATTTATGGAGTTCTTTGGACTAAGACGGTTTTAGCTTTGCCGGATAGTTCTTATTCTAAAAAAGCCAAATTGCGTTGTATAAGAGTATTGGGGAAAAAGAACCATTTATATTCTGCTCATCATCTGAAGCGTCAGCGTGTAGTTGGTTCGCTTACTCCTGAAATATATAAAGAGTGTTATGACTATATCCGGTATTTTGCTCCGGGAAATGAGTTGCGTTTTTTCTTTTATTCGAGATATCCGAATAGACTCAATAAATATTATCGGAGGTATCACCGATATTATAGAAATACGGGATCTCCTTTATTTTGACTATTTTAAAAAATTAAATATACATGAAGGCTGTAATATTAGCAGGTGGGCTCGGTACACGTATCAGTGAGGAGACGGATGTAAAGCCGAAGCCTATGGTAGAAATCGGAGGTATGCCGATTCTTTGGCATATTATGAAATGTTATTCGCATTATGGAATCGATGAGTTTGTCATTTGTCTCGGGTATAAGGGATATGTTATTAAAGAGTTCTTTGTAAATTATTTTATGCACAGAGCGAATATAACGATCGATTTGGGCAATAATACGGTACAAACTTTAAATACGACGAGCGAACCGTGGAAGGTAACTTTGATAGATACCGGTAATGAGACAATGACCGGCGGACGTATCAAGCGTATCAAACCGTATATCGGTGATGAACCTTTTATGCTGACTTATGGTGACGGTGTGTCGGATATAAACATTGCCGATTTATTGAAATTCCATAAGGAAAACGGCCGTTTGTGCACTGTTACTACGGTTCAACCTACTGGACGTTTCGGAGCTGTGACTTTGGGCCCGAATAATAGTGTTGCCTCTTTTGCCGAGAAGCCGAAAGGTGACGGTTTGTGGATCAGTGCCGGATTTTTTGTTTGTCAACCTCAGGTATTCGATTATATCGAAGGCGATATGACCGTATGGGAACGAGAACCGATGGAACGTTTGGCCAGAGAGGGACAGATGAGTGCTTATCGTTATGAAGGATTCTGGAAACCTATGGATACGCTAAAAGATAAGAAGGACCTTAATGAGATGTGGAATAACGGACTTGCAAAATGGAAAATTTGGGAATAGACGAGTTTTGTGATAGATAAGAAAACAGCCCTTTGCTTTTTAAAAGCAAAGGGCTGTTTTCTTGTTTTCTATGGAATTTTTTGGTTATTTAGGTTGAGCTTTTAGCTCTGAAGCCATTATATTGGCTTTAGCAACAGCTTTATGTATGTTATCGAATATATATTCGTCTCCTAATAAGGCCTCGACACCCATTCGTTCCAGCGATGCATGTACGGTGGGGTTTACGCCCGACAAGATGACATGAATGTTTTCTTTACGAGAAGAGTTGATAAATATTTCGAGGTTGTGTATTCCGGTAGAGTCGATGAACGGAACTTTCCTCATACGAATGATACGAACCAACGGTTTATCTCCCAAGATACGCATCTGTTCGTCGAATTTATTGGCAATACCGAAGAAAAACGGCCCGTCGATTTCATATACTTCGACCCCTTTTTCGAGAGAGAGTTGCTCTTCCGACAGCGTTTCCGTCTTATTCGCACTTTGATCCAGCTCATTGCGTAATACAGAAATATGGGTGTTTTCCGTTACTCGGCGAAGGAATGAGAGTACAGCAAGCAATAACCCGATCTCGATCGCTATTGTCAGATTGAAAATAACGGTCAATATCAAAGTTACCCACAATACGGCAATATCCGCTTTTTGATTTTTCATCATTGATTTTACGGTCCTCCATTCACTCATGTTATATGAGACAATAATCAATACCCCGGCTAAGCAAGCCATCGGTATATGAGTGGTAAGGGGAGCGAGAAATAATAATATAAGCAGCAGTACTATAGCATGAATGATTCCGGCAATAGGAGTAATACCTCCGTTATTGATGTTTGTCATTGTACGGGCTATTGCTCCGGTTACAGGGATTCCTCCGAAGATCGGAGAAACGATATTTGCCGCACCTTGTGCGATTAATTCCGTATTCGAATTATGTCTATCTCCGGTAACTCCGTCCGCCACGGTTGCCGACAGCAATGATTCGATAGCTCCGAGCATCGCTATTGTAAAAGCTGCCGGTAACAGTTGATTGATCGTTTCCATATTGATATGTAAACCGGCTGGCTGCGGTAAAGAAGAGTCGATCGTAAAACGGTCTCCGATCGTTTCGATTCCGGTAATTCCGAAATGGTGTTTCAATACATAAGCAATGATTGTCATAATGATGATGGCAACCAATGACCCGGGAATTTTTTTAGATAATTTCGGGGTTATGATAATCAGCAATATGCTTATAAGTCCTATTCCAAGAGACCAGATGTTCGTTGTTCCGAAACTTTGGAAGTAGGCGATCCATTTAGATATGAAATCTGCCGGTACTGATTCCATCGTAAGACCGAACAGATCTTTGATCTGTGTCGTGAAGATCGTTAAAGCGATACCGCTCGTAAAGCCGATTACGATAGGATAGGGGATAAATCTGATAATCGTTCCGAGTTTGAATATTCCCATCAGCAATAATATGATTCCCGCCATGGCTGTGGCTATTGCCAATCCTTCTATTCCGAAAGATTGAATAATTCCGTAAACGATTATGATAAATGCTCCTGTCGGTCCTCCGATTTGTACCGAACTTCCTCCAAGAAAAGAGACGATAAAACCTCCGATAATGGCTGTGATAAGCCCTTGCTGCGGACTTACTCCGGAAGCTATACCGAAAGCTATAGCTAATGGAAGAGCTACGATTCCGACTATAATTCCGGCCATGAGATCGGCCATAAATTTTTCTTTAGAATAATTTTTTAACGCACTGAACAAGCGTGGATGGAAATCTAATTTGCTATCCATATCTTTATTTAATCTGTTTTTAATTTTCACCGATTAGCTTTTATTTTTAAGAGGGGACAAAGGTAGTTAATTTTCGTCAAAAAATGAAAGAGA
The DNA here is from genome assembly GCF_982436375.1 of Coprobacter sp. Classification (NCBI taxonomy): domain Bacteria; kingdom Pseudomonadati; phylum Bacteroidota; class Bacteroidia; order Bacteroidales; family Barnesiellaceae; genus Coprobacter; species Coprobacter sp. The sequence goes on from NZ_CEWDCG010000023.1 coordinate 18,856, forward strand.
ATACTTCTAAAATAATCCATTCCCTAAAATATTCTTTTTTTTGCTGTATTATAAAGGCTCTTGCCCGATAGTTTATGAAGGGAAATAATATAATAAAAACGGGAAGTCTTATTGGCTTTCCCGTTGATTTTTAAATTATTGTAGATTGTTTAAAATTCAGATAGCCTCTTAGTCGGTTTATAATCGCTTTTTATAAGCACGACGGCGTTTGTGTTGCACGTTTTCAAAATATTGCCATTGAGACTGAACTTTCCCGTTTTCTTCCAATTCAGGATTACTTTCGGCATATTTATATCCGTTTTTTATAAATACGGGAATCAAGTCGGAGAATAACAATGCATTCGCTCCTGTATTTTGGTAATCGGGGCGAAGGGCGACAAGAAGAAGATCTACAACATCGTTTTTACCACGAAGAGCTTTTAAAATATGAATAAATCCGAATGGGAAGAGTTTTCCTTTAGCTTTTTGTAGAGCCTTTGTCATGGACGGAATGGCGATTCCTACACCAACGAGTTCCTCTTTTTCATTGACAATGAGGGACACGTTTTCGAGCCTTACCATAGGAACGTACATTTTTACATAATAGTCGATCTGTTTTTCAGATAATGCCGAATATCCATATAGGTCGGCGTATGCCTGATTTATAAGTTCGAATATCTTGCGTCCATAGTCCTTGACTATTTTTTTTATACTGTTATATTTTAATACTTTCAGTTTGTATTTTGCTTGAACGATATCGGATATGCGTTTGTGTTTTACCGGAATCTCTTCGGGTACATATATTTTGAATTCTACCCAATCGTTATCTTTTTCATATCCGAGCCGGGTAATATGATTTACATAATAAGGATAGTTATAGATAGCGACCATTGTTCCGGGCTGGTCATATCCTTCGATTAGCAGCCCCTCAGGGTCCATATCTGTAAATCCTAACGGCCCTACGATCTCTTCCATTCCCTTTTCACGAGCCCATTTTTCGACTGCATTGAATAGTGCACTGCTGACTTCTGTGTTGTCTATGAAATCTACGAATCCGAAGCGGGCGCTTTTTTTTCCGCATTTTTCATTTACCTTATGATTGATAATACCGGCGATACGTCCGACTGGTTTTTCTTCATCATAGGCCATATAATAGACCGATTCGCAAAATTCGAATGCCGGGTTTTTGTCCGGGCTTAATGTTCCTACTTCGTCAAAAATAAGAGGAGGAACGGCGTACGGATTTTCTTTATAAAGGTCTATATTGAATTGTACATATTTCTTCAGCGCTTTTTTGCCTGAGATTTCACGAATGGTTATCTCCATAGATTTTTGAGTTTAGCACTTTTATTAGACGAAGTTGATATGATTATTCTTTTTCACCGTAAGCCAGATCTCCGGCATCTCCCAATCCGGGTACGATATAAGAGTGTTCATTAAGATCCGGATCGATAGCTCCGACCCAAACCGTTGTCTTCTCTTCGGGAAAATGGGTGGTGATATATTCGATCGCTTTTTGACTGGCTATTACCGATGCTATGTGAATATGTTCTGGTTCACCTTTTGTGAGCAGAGCTCTGTATGAGAGTTCCATAGAACCTCCGGTGGCCAACATGGGGTCTGTCAGAATCAGAATTTTCCCATCAATGCGCGGAGAAGCGATATATTCTATGAAAATCTCGAAATTCAGTTTGTCTTTATATTTCCGATATGCCGAGACAAATGCATTTTCGGCCCGGTCGAAATAGTTCAGAAATCCTTGATGGTAAGGTATTCCGGCACGTAATATCGTTCCGATTACTATTTTGTCATCGGCAGTGTTTACGCGGGCTGTTCCCAATGGAGTCGTAACCAGTTTTTCGCTATAACGAAAGTCCTTGCTGATTTCATAAGACATAACTTCTCCTATTCTTTCCAGATTTTTTCTGAATCGGAGACGATCTTGCTGGATATGTATATCCCGTATTTCTGCAACAAAACGATTTAGTTCCGAATTCATTTCTGCAAAATTGACGATCTTCATTTCGTAACTTTTAAAATGGAATGCAAAAATAGATATTTATTGCGAAAAATCAGTGTATTAACTTCTGAAAAACGATATAAGGCCCTGTTTCAATTAAATTATATCAGGTTATCTATGGGGTTATTTCTGATCTGTTTTCCCGTTTTTATTTGTCGGATAGTATGCTATTCTCGATGCAGAAACAGGAAATGCCCTCGAAAGAAACTCTTAAATCTGGACCGAGTGAAATTCAGACATGGGGACTAAAAAGAATTAACTTCCTGATCCGGAATAAAAAAATGAGTCAATTAGCGAAAAATTTCTTTAATTAGAGTAACCATGTACCGAAATTATATTACTTTTGCATCGGATTTAGAAGAGAGATAATTAATTATATTCAGTCAATCATTTAATTCAACCAAAAGAAAATGGCAAATTTAGATTTAAGCAAGTACGGTATTACTGGTACTACTGAAATCCTGCACAATCCGTCATACGACGTATTGTTCGCAGAAGAAACCAAACCGGGTTTGGTAGGTTTTGAAAAAGGTCAGGTAACTGAACTGGGTGCTGTGAACGTAATGACAGGTGTTTATACCGGCCGTTCTCCTAAAGATAAATTTTTTGTGAAAGATGCTACCAGCGAAAATACAGTATGGTGGACTTCTGAAGAATACAAAAATGACAATAAACCGGTTAGCGAAGCAGCTTGGAAAGAACTGAAAAATATCGCTGTAAAAGAATTGTCAAACAAAAAATTGTTTGTTGTAGATGCTTTCTGCGGTGCTAACGAAGCGACTCGTCTGAAAGTTCGTTTCATCGTTGAGGTTGCTTGGCAGGCTCACTTTGTGACCAATATGTTTATTCGTCCGACAGCAGAAGAGTTGAAGAATTTCGGAGAACCTGATTTTGTCGTTTACAATGCATCTAAGGCTAAGGTAGAAAATTATAAAGAATTAGGTCTGAACTCTGAGACTGCAGTCGTGTTTAACTTGACTACTAAAGAGCAAGTTATTATCAATACTTGGTATGGCGGTGAAATGAAAAAAGGTATGTTCTCTATCATGAACTATCTGAATCCGTTGCGTGGTATCGCTTCGATGCACTGTTCTGCCAATACCGACAAAGCCGGTAATAGCTCGGCTATTTTCTTCGGATTGTCCGGTACAGGAAAGACAACTTTATCGACAGATCCGAAACGTTTGTTGATCGGAGACGATGAACACGGTTGGGACGATGAAGGCGTATTCAACTATGAAGGCGGATGCTATGCAAAAGTTATCAATCTTGATAAAGAAAGCGAACCGGATATTTATAACGCCATCAAACGTGACGCTTTGCTTGAAAATGTTACTGTCGCTGCCGACGGTAAGATTGATTTTGCAGATAAGAGCGTAACTGAAAATACACGTGTTTCTTATCCGATTTATCACATCGAAAATATCGTAAAACCGGTTTCGAAAGGTCCTCATGCAAAACAAGTAATTTTCTTGTCTGCTGATGCTTTCGGTGTATTGCCTCCGGTATCTATATTGAATGCAGAACAAACTAAATATTACTTCTTGTCTGGATTTACAGCTAAGTTAGCAGGAACGGAACGTGGCATTACCGAGCCTACTCCTACATTCTCTGCTTGTTTCGGTGCTGCTTTCTTGTCATTGCACCCGACAAAATACGGAGAAGAATTGGTGAAGAAGATGGAAAAAACCGGTGCTAAGGCTTATTTGGTTAACACAGGTTGGAACGGAACGGGCAAGCGTATTTCTATTAAGGATACACGTGGTATTATCGATGCTATTCTTGAT
>NZ_CEWDCG010000024.1:0-21893 GCF_982436375.1 Coprobacter sp.
GTGTAAAGGATTTGAATTTTTTATTTTTTGTAATGCGATTGTAAAATTTAGATGACAGGTTCTAAGGGACAAGAGTAAAAAGTATCTGAAGTGTTTCTGAACAAGAAAAACTTCAGAATAACCATTAAAACCAACGACGTTTACGGAATAACCATACACCGAAAGTAGATAAAGTGATTGATGCTATTAAAATGATAGGAAAGCCATACGGACTATCTTGTAACGAATTGGGTACGTTCATCCCGTATAGACTTGCGATGAGAGTCGGAATCATGAGAATAAGGGAGATTGAGGTTAGCTGTTTCATGATATCGCCCATATTATTTCCGATCACAGAAGCGTATGCATCCATCATACCGGCAAGAATGTCGCTATATATATTAGAGGTCTCAAGGGCTTGTCTCATTTCTATTTCTACATCTTCGACCTGATCGGGATCAATATATTTACTGCTCCTTTTATCGTGTTTGATCCTGTGCAGGAGAATAGTATTCCCTTTTAAACTGGTTATAAAAAAGACAAAACATTTTTCTATCTGCAATAGCGCTTGAAGCTCTTGATTTTTAATAGATCTTTCTAATTCTTTTTCGCTCTCCTTTATAATGATATTCAGTTGTTTGAGATATTTCATGTACCATACTGCCGCAGAAAATATGAGTTGAAGAACCAGATCATAGGGATTATTGAATCCGATCTCTTTACGTTGATTATACCGGATAAAATCCCCTATCATTTCATTTTCGTAAAAACATACAGAGATGATCAGGTCGTTTTTTAAGAAAATACCTAAAGGAACTGTCGTGTAGGCATATCCGGTATCATGGCCTTTTGTCGGGATACGAAGGATAATCATTTGCCATTCGTCTTCGTATTCGATACGTGGCCTTTCTTCAGGGTCTTCTATGTCTTTCAGAAAAGACTCGGGAACATTGAGCTCGTTAAGCAGATAGTCGATATCGATCTTGTCGGGTTGTTCGATATTGATCCAATAATTGGGCATCCAGATTTTTTCGGGCATAAGTTTTATGCCGTTCAGATAAGTCTTCATATACAAATCTCCCATACTTTTACAGGTAGAATTTGTATAAAATCCTACCCTTACGTTAATATTCCGAATGATAATCGTCCATTTTGTTTATTTTTAGAACGGTGCAAATATAGTAAAATGATTGTTTCCGTGCTTTTCTATTGTCGAAAATTCCTAATTGCAGTTGAAAATTCTTTTATAGTATATATTTCCTCATTATGTGTTTGAAGTTTGCCTTATGACACGAAATTCATTTTGCACTATTTCTTTTTGTTGATAAATGGATATATAAAACCGATTAATAATCTGTAAGATATACTTAATGACATATATCATTAAAAGATTTATTATACGGAGTTCCTAATAACTGTTCATATTCTGAGCAGAATGCATCATAAGTGCTCTTCGCCAGTCCTACTTTACCATTTTTTACCAGTACGTTACATTTTAAGTGTATGGCATTTTCATCTGTAGGGTCGAATAAGAAAATAATGTCTGCAATTTTGGTAAGGAGTCTGAAATCTGTCAGATTCCCTGATTGTACGATATTCCATAGCATATCTTGAACATAATTGGCGTAATCGGATTTGAAAGAATCGACCCAGTCCTGATTCAGATATGGCAATGGTAATCCGTTAGCGATGAGATGCAGTACGTCATATAATTTATTTACTTGAACCTTTGATTGTTTTTGTAACTTTTTCAGACTCTCGAAAACCGTATAATAGTCGCAAAAGAACGGTTCGCTGCATTTCGTCGCCCAATAAGTATTTGTATTTACTAATTCGATACCTCCTATTTCTTCAAGCAAAACTTTTAGTTTCCGAATGGTAACCCGCCGGTTGTTCTGTGCGCTTTCATCGCTTTTGTCTGCCCACAAGATTTCACACATAGTAGAGTTGGAAATTCCTTTTCCGTTTTTCTGTGTGTAGAGAATGATCAATATAAGTAAATATCTTAATGTCGGAGTAAATGATTTGGTTATATCGTTTCCGTTTTTGTCCCACACTTGAAATCCTCCGAGAAATAATATTGCCGATCGATTTGGAATTGCTTCGGGAACATATTCTTCCATATTTAAGATCACCGAATCTTGAACTGTAGATTTTTTCTTTCTTTTATATATTATGAATAGTGCCGTTCCTATAATCAGAATAATTGCCGTTGCGATATATAACCACATAAAGTCGGCCTTTTCCCGGGCCGGTTGAATAATGCTCGCTGTAGATAATGGCGGATACAGTAATGAATATACGGATATTTGAGATTTGTCTTTTTCGTGAAAAATGGTTACGGCATATAATTTATTGTCTTTCTTGCTGTAAAATAGAGAGCAGTATGCATTTATATCTTCGAATGGATAGGGAATCGTATCTGCTAATGTCCGGGAATTTCCGTTGCTTATATCGAATGATTTCAGAACAATATGGCTGTTACTCCGGTTATTGGGGAAGCAAAGTGTGTAAAATAAGTTTTCGGTAGTATCTATTATCATAGCGTTCGATACGACAAAAGGCTCTTCTTGTTTATCCAACGACCATAACTTCTTTATTTTTCCCGTGTAGGGATCTGCTTCGTATAAATCATAATAATTATAAGGTCCTAATTCTTGTAATCCGCTGATATGGCCATATCCTCCGAATATCAGTATAGAATTTTCCGATTTTATGCCTAATGCACTCAGATAACGAGGAGGAATTGAGTCTTTCATATCGATTTTCTCCCATTTCGATTCGTCGGAATATAGTTTGAGAAAATCATTTTTATAATGATATTCACCATATCCTCCAAATGTGTATAAATTGGAATCTTTTGGAGAAATAAAGGAATTATGGTGAGTATGGATAGGGTTCTTTGTGTCTTTATTGGCTTGACTCCACTTATGGGTTTTGAAGTCGAATCGGGAGATGATAGGACCGTCAAAGTCATAAGACCATAGCTCGTTTGTCGAAGGTTGATAAATTAACTGGTTCGAGCTTACATAGTACGGGTTACCCGATTGTACGGGGATTGTATCTATGCGGTTATCGGTTAGGTGGTAAACGAGAATTTGTTTTTGATCAGCAAAATAAAGTATGTTATCTTTTTCGTTGAAGGCAATTTGAGTGTAATGTCCCGAAACGAAAGATCGTTCTTTTTCCCATTGCGTATGTTTATCTATTTCCCAAATGGGATTGTGTACTATTGCAGATCTACAAGAAACCGAGTCATATACTTCTGCGATCTGATGTTCTCTCAATGGCCAGTATGCTTCTATTTTACCTTCTTGATCTTCAATGCGTATATTTTTGATTGCCATGGGAGGGACATCGTAGGAAAGAAAGTCGGGATGACTGCAATATCCGAATTGAAAACGATATCGAGACAATTTTTTGTAATGATATGGAATTTTGATCTCTTCACCATTAAACGATATTGTTATTTCTTTTGTTTTAGGGTTTATACCGAAATGAACCGTAACCCAACTGTTTTTTTCGTATTGCTCCAATATCTGTCTGCTGAAGGGAGTGAATATTCTGTTTCCTTCGATAAAACTTAAAGATTTTCGTCCATCGGAATAATTGGATACCAAATCAAAGCATACCGTATCGTTAGCTATGATTCTGAAAATATATCCGTAGTTGTGCAATTCGGTTCTGAACCGCAATCCGAAATCCAAGGAAAATCCTTCGGGCAGGTAAAATTCTTTACCGTCATTCAACAATAAAGAAGTCCTTTTTTCTTTGATTACCTCATGGGATGCAAAATTTAAACCGGAAGAGATATCCGTTGCTGAAATATGTAAAAGGAAGAAAAACGACAAAATAGAAAATATGAAAATTTTCTTCATGGCTTTTGTTGATGTATAAATGTGTTTCAACAAAGGTAGTGAATATATTTAAAAGACTAAAACAAAAAAATAAAAAGGAATACCGCTTTTTGCTTTTTGGGAAAATTAATGAATAATTTCCGTTTCTGTTTCTGTAAATTTTAGAGTAGGGCTCGGTTATTTTTTATTCATTCTCTTATTAATGAATAATTAATGACGGCAGATATAGGTCGGGTATATTTTTGCCATACGATATTTATTTATTTGTTGTTTTTTAAATTAGTTGAGATGAAAGGCACGAACAAAATCCCTTTACTTTTATTATTTGTTATTCTGACCGGTTGTTCTCTCCGTGTTTCGAAGCCGAAATATGAGAGCAGCTTAGCTCCTGAATCAGGACAATTTTTTAAGTGTAAAATGTCTTCTGAAATTTGGGTTGCCGATTGCCGTAAGGATTCGGCGCTGTCGAAAATGGTGGCTACGGCAATCCAAGGGATTATTAATCAGGATTCGGCAGAAGTTTATTTATTTCTCGGAGATCATCATGTTCGTCAGTTGAATGATACGGAGCGGAAATATACGGTTCTGAATAGAGATTCGAGAGCCGGAAATGCGGGACTGCAATCATTGTTGGATAAATATTTGAACAGGTTCTCTTATATATATGTATGGGATACTTGTAAAGATTGGACGTGGAATATGGCTTTGATGCTTTCTTCCCAGAACAAAGGCATTCCGTTGACACGAGAATATGCCGATTGGGTGGTGAAGAAATATAATTGGAAAGGTGAAGTTGTCGATTTATCAGAAAAATGGGTGAATAAAGAGGCTGCTTATAATTGGGCTATCGCCGAATTGATGCCGAAATGTCATAAAAATATTCTTTTTTCGGTAGGTTTAAGAGATGATTGGCGCGGAGCTCCTTGGACTTTGTATGATTATGCTACTGCATCCGGAGGATTTGCTTTCTGGTTGGATGACGCTCAAAAAGATGAACAGCAAATTATCCGGAATATTTGTATTGCGGGTAAGTACAACCCCGGATCGATCGTTATGGGGTATGCCAAAAGCGGAGATGACTTGTTGGCTACAGTCAATAATTATGGAATAGGTTATGTGGTCAGTGATTATTATGCCAACGGAAGTTTCTGGAGTGCTTATCCGAATAAATCTTTTTATCAACCTAAAGGGAAAGCCCGAAAGGTCAAACCCGGTAAAATATATGTCAGTATCATATTTAGTGACGGGGACAATCTTCAGTTCGATCAGAATGCTTTGTATCTAATGTGGGAAAATGATTCGTTGCGGGGAACTGTTCCGGTCGGCACTACTATGGCGGCAGGTTTGCAAGAAATCAATCCGTTTTTACTTGAGTGGTATTATAAACATAAGAGCGAGAATGACGAGTTGGTTGCCGGACCTTCAGGATATCAGTTTATTTATGGTCGGGATTATCAAAAAGAGGGTTATGAATCGTGGTTAGAGAAAAATCGCCGTTGGCTTGCATCGGCGGGTTTTCATACAGCTTGTTTTTGGCATGCCACATTCGGAAGTCATTGTTTCGATCGTTTTATCGAGACTGCCGGATTGCAAGGGATATTCGATGGTGACGATAAAACCGGCATCGCATATAAGAATGGGGTGATCATTATGAATCAGGGAGAACATATTCGCAAAGAAGGTGAATTATACAATGCTTTAATGAAGGTCAAGGCAAAGGAGGATGAGCCTGTGTTTGTAAATGTATATCCGATTGCCGCCGAATATGGGAGGAACGGAGGCATTGCAAAGTTAAAGCGGGAAATAGACCGGTTAGAGAAAGAGCGTCCGGGTGTTTATGAGTATTTGTTACCGAAAGATCTTGCTGCATCTGCTGCTCGCTATTTTGATAAGAAAAAAAGATGATCATATATGTTTAATGTATTATAAATGATTGGGTTATAGGATATATTCCTTTGAATAGAAAGATTGTATGGAACTGAAAAATTAATGAATTATTAATGATGGAAAAGAGAAATTTCGGCTTTGTTTATTGTTAAATCGAGGTTGAACCATTTCTGTTAATGATAAATTAATGATCTTTTCTATATTACTATAATATATTCGTAACACATTTATGCTTAGAGAAAATATTGAGCCATGAAGAGTTTTTTAACGACAATTTTATTTTCGCTTTTTACTACCTCTTTGTTTGCAACAGAAGTGGTCGATTATGTCAACCCTCTTGTCGGGAGCATGTCGAAGAAGTTGCTTTCAACAGGGAATACCTATCCTGCTGTTGCTTTACCTTGGGGAATGAATTTTTGGACTCCGCAGACCGGAGAGATGGGAGATGGCTGGACGTATGTTTATACGGCCGATAAGATTCGAGGTTTTAAGCAGACCCACCAACCGAGTCCGTGGATAAATGATTACGGGCAGTTTTCTTTAATGCCTGTTATCGGATATAAGATAGGACAGGAGGAGAGAGCCAGTTGGTTTTCTCATAAAGCAGAGGTTGCTATACCTTATTATTATAGTGTATATCTTGCAGACCATGATATTACGACAGAATTGACCCCGACCGAACGTTCGGCGGCATTTCGCTTTACATTTCCTGAAAGCGATAGTTCTTATATTGTGATCGACGCCTTTGATAACGGTTCTTATATAGAGGTGATCCCCGAAAAAAATACGGTAATAGGATATACTACGAAAAATTCGGGAGGTGTTACTCCGGACTTTAAAAATTATTTTGTAATCGAGTTCGATACTCCTTTTGCCTCGTCTGATGTCTGGAGTGACAGTAAGGTCGTTCCCGGAAAGAAAGAATTGGAAGCCAATCATGTAGGTGCTATTATAGGTTTTAAGACTCGTCGAGGACAGACTGTTCAGGCGAAAGTAAGTTCATCTTTTATCTCTTTTGATCAGGCTTGGTTGAATCTGAAAGAGTTGGGAGACGGAAATTTCGAAAGAATTAAAAAGTCCGGACGTGATCGTTGGAATGATATATTGGGTAGAATACAGGTAGAAGGCGGTTCTACGGATCAATATCGTACGTTTTACTCTTGTTTCTATCGTTCGGTTCTGTTTCCTCGTAAATTTTATGAAATAAATGCACAAGGAGAGCCTGTTCATTATAGCCCGTACGAAGGGGGTGTAAAAAAAGGTTTTCTTTATACGGATACCGGTTTTTGGGATACTTTCAGAGCTTTATTCCCATTTTTGAATTTGATGTATCCTTCTGTTAATGAAGAGATACAGGCAGGTCTGGCGAATGCTTATAAAGAAAGCGGATTCCTTCCCGAATGGGCAAGTCCCGGACATCGTTTCTGTATGGTCGGTAATAATTCTGCATCGGTGGTTGCCGACGCATTTTTAAAAGGAATAGGTGTAGAATATAGTGAAACGCTTTATGATGCATTATTGGCAGCTACGGATAAAGTACATCCCGATGTTCCGTCGACAGGAAGATGGGGAGCGGATTATTATAACAAACTCGGCTATGTACCCTATGATGTAAAGATTCCTGAAAATGTCGCCCGTACGCTTGAATATGCTTATGATGACTGGTGCATCATGCAGATGGCTAAAAAGTTAGGACGTCCTGAAAAGGAGATCGAGCTTTTCCGTAACCGCAGTCTTAATTATAAAAACGTGTTCGATAAGAGCCATAACTTGATGCGTGGGAAAAATCAGGACGGTTCTTTCCAAACGCCATTCAATCCTTATAAATGGGGAGATGCTTTTACAGAAGGAAATAGCTGGCATTATACATGGAGTGTCTTTCATGATGTACAGGGGCTTATCGATCTGATGGGCGGTAAGAAGACTTTCGTTCAGATGCTTGATTCCGTGTTTGTCGTTCCACCTATATATGATGACAGTTATTATGGATTCTGTATTCATGAAATCAAAGAGATGCAGATTATGAATATGGGCAATTATGCACACGGAAACCAGCCCATACAGCACATGCTTTATCTATATAATTATGCGGGAGAGCCGTGGAAAGCGCAATATTGGATAAGAGAGGTGATGGATCGGATGTACACGGCAGCTCCGGATGGTTATTGCGGTGATGAAGATAACGGGCAAACTTCGGCTTGGTATGTATTTTCTGCCATGGGATTTTATCCCGTTTGCCCGGGAACAGATCAATATGTAATCGGAACACCGTTGTTTAAGAAAATGACCGTTACTCTTGAAAATGGAAAAAAAATAGTACTGAATGCTCCTGATGTAACTAAAGAAAACCGGTATATAAAACGTATTAAAGTAAACGGGAAAGAATATACTCCTACATGGTTTTCATATTCCCGGTTAAAACAAGGGGCCGTAATTGATTATGAAATGAGTAATGTCCCCAATAAAAAACGGGGTATCGATAAAAAAGATTTTCCCTATTCGCTGAGCAATGAAAAATAATAGTTTAATAATGAAAAATTTCTTGAGTATATGTCTGGCGGTCGCATTTCTGGCATTGTCCGGTTGCAGTGACAAAAATGCAACGAGCCTTACCCATTGGGTCGATCCTTATATCGGCACGGGAGGACACGGACACACCTTTTTGGGGGTAGCTGCACCTTTCGGTGCGTTGCAGTTAGGACCGACGAATATAAATAAAGGCTGGGATTGGTGTTCGGGATATCACTATTCCGACTCAGTATTGATCGGTTTTTCACATCTGCATTTAAATGGAACTGGGTGTTGCGATTCCGGAGACTTGTTGTTCATGCCTTATACCGGAGAAATGAAGAAAATAGTCGGGACACAGGAAAATCCTACTTCGGGTTACGGTTCGCATTATTCTCACGATCGGGAAAAAGCTCGAGTAGGATATTATTCGGTTATGCTGGACGATTCTGATGTTTTGGTAGAGTTGACAGCGACAGAGCGTGTCGGCTATCATCGCTATACTTTCCCGAAAGAACCGGGAGGAAAACAATTGATGATCGACCTGAAAAACGGGTATGGAGATGAGCGGACATTGGAAAGTTTTATCGAACAGACCGATGAATACACGGTAAGCGGTTATCGTTTTTCAACAGGTTGGTCTAAAGGTGTACAACAAATTTACTTCACAGCAAAATTTTCTTTGCCTGTTTCCGTTATATTATTAAATGACACGGCTGAGGTTTCTGGAAAATCTTTGAAAGCTCAGGGTGTGAAGGCAAATGTCCGTTTTGCGGATGATGTTGAAGATGTTCAGGTTAAAGTAGGTATTTCTCCGGTCAGCATTGAAAATGCGGCACAAAATATAGTTTCGGAAATCCCGGAATGGAATTTTGAGCAAGTTGTCGCACAAACGACTGATGTGTGGGAAAAAGAGTTGTCGAAAGTTGTCGTAGAAACAAATGATACGGTAGCGAAACGTATTTTCTATACGGGCATGTATCATGCGTTTTTGCAACCGGTACTTTTTAATGATGTAAATAACGATTACAGGGGGGCTGATCGCCAAGTATATTCCAATGCACCTTTTAAAAATTATACGGTATTTTCGTTGTGGGATACCTATCGAGCTGCACACCCGTTATATACGATACTGCAACCTGAACGGGTTTCGGATTTCGTGAAATCCATGTTGGCTATTTTCGATCAGAAAGGATGTTTGCCCGTATGGCATTTGTATGGATCGGATACCTATGAAATGATCGGTATACAGTCTGTTCCGGTAATTGCAGATGCTATTTTAAAGGGGTATAATACATTTAACTACGAGCAGGCTTATAACGCCATGAAGCAGTCGATGCTAAGCGATTATAAAGGTCTGAATTTTGTACGTGAAAATGAATATATACCGGCAGATAAAGAAGGCGAAAGTGTTGCTAAAGGTTTGGAATATGCGTTGGCAGACTGGTCGGTGGCACAAGTTGCGAAGAAATTAGGTAAAGAAGATGATTATAGGTTGTTTATGGAAAGGGCGGGATATTACCGCCATTATTGGGATCCTTCAGTTCGATTTTTCCGGGGTAAGAATGCTGACGGAAGCTGGCGGGAAGGTTTTAATCCTTTCCGCTCGGAACATCGGGCTGACGACTATTGTGAAGGGAATGCCTGGCAATATGCTTGGCTTGTCCCTCACGATGTCGAGGGGTTGATTAAATTAATGGGAGGCGAAGAGGCGTTCGTGCAAAAGCTGGACTCTCTTTTTGTTTTGAACGAATCCATGGGTGAAAAAGCTTCAGGAGATATCTCCGGACTCATCGGACAGTATGCGCATGGAAATGAACCCGGACATCACATTACATATTTATATACGTTGGCAGGACAACAGTGGAAGACTGCGGAAAAAGTACGCTATATCCTTAAAAATATGTATAGCGACCAACCGGATGGATTGCAAGGGAATGAAGATTGCGGGCAGATGTCTTCTTGGTATATTTTTTCTGCATTAGGTTTTTATCCGGTTGTGCCTGCAGGAGGTGATTATATTTTGGGTTCTCCGTTGTTTGACAAGGCTGAAATTTCTTTGCCGGAAGGAAAGAGCTTTAAAATTATTGCATTGAATAATGTTCCGGCAAATAAGTATATACAGTCGGTCAAGCTGAACGGAAAACCTTATGAAAAAGCTTGGATTTCACATGAAGATATTATGCAAGGAGGAGTTTTGGAATTGACGATGGGCAGTGTCCCTGAAAAATCTTTTGGAGTTAAAAAACAAGAATTATTATATACTAAATCTGAAATACAATGAAACATCTAAAAGTGATGATTTTACTGTTTTTGGCAGGACTGCCGCTGTCTTTGATGGCACAAGTGTCCGAGATAAACGGTGTAGTAAAAGATGGTGCGGGTGAACCGCTCATCGGTGTGAGTGTAATTGTAAAAGGTTCTAAAGTCGGAACAGCTACGGATGTCGATGGACATTTTTCTTTAAAAGCGGATAAAGATAAAGCTACTTTGATTTTTTCTTTTGTCGGATTTGAGAAAAAAGAAATTCCGGTGAAGGGAAAAAATAACCTGATCGTGGTTTTAAAAGAAGATACCAAACTCTTGGATGAAGTGGTTGTCGTAGGTTATGGAACTCAAAAAAAACAAGAGATTACCGGTTCTGTGGCATCTATTAACCGGGATGAGATTAAGGCTGTAACTACTTCAAACTTAACGAATGCTTTGCAAGGAAAAGTGCCGGGCTTGAATATCAAGCAAAATTCCAGCGAACCGGGTAGTTACGATAACAGCTTTAATATTCGTGGTTTAGGATCGCCTTTGGTTATTATAGACGGTATTCCACGTGATGACTTTGATCGTCTCGATCCGAATGAAATCGAGTCGGTGTCTGTGTTGAAAGATGCTTCGGCTGCCGTTTACGGTGTGCGAGCTGCGAACGGGGTCGTATTGGTTACTACCCGTCGTGGTACAAAGGGTAAACCGGAAATCACATTGAACGCTTCATACGGTATACAGAATATTACCAAATTTCCGAAATCCGTAGATGCTTATGGTTATATGGAACTTTATAATGAAGCGATGGCCAATCGAGGAGAAACAGTTCCGACTTACGATCCGAGTTTGGTAACTTCGGGATCTCCTTATGCTAATGTCAACTGGTTCGATCAGGTTGTTCGTTCTACGGTACCGCAATGGCAGATAAATATGAATATATCTGGAGGAAATGATCGGGTACAATATTTCAATAGTATCGGTTATTACTCGGAAGAAGGATTGTGGAAAGCGAATTCTTTGAATTATGAACGTTATAATCTGAGATCGAATATTACGGCAAAAATAACCGATCAATTGACTGCCGAATTCCAGATAGGAGGATATTATGACGACAAGGATGCTCCGGCTTATTATCCCAGTGAAATTTTCGATGCTGTTTCGGCACAAGTTCCTATTTATGAAGTTTATGCCAATGGTAATCCCGATTATTTGGGCTATCAATATAATGATGAAAAAAATGCTTTGATAAAAAGTTCACAGGAATATGGCGGATATCGTCGTACCAAAAACTTGCAAGTTCAGGCAACCGCTTCGTTACGTTGGGATATACCTTGGGTAAAAGGTTTGTCGGCAAAAGCACTTATTGCTTATGATCCTAAATATCATACAGATAAGATGCTCAAGAAGCAGTATAAAACTTATAAATACAATGCCGATGCGAAATCTTATGATGTAGTAACGACATCTTCTTTGGCAAGTGTGACGGAATGGCGCAGCAACACGGCAACTCCGACAACACAGTTGTCTTTGAACTATGAAACTTCGATCAAAAATAAACATAATTTGAAAGCTTTATTATTGTTCGAAACCCGTAAATGGGAGACTTCTGAATTGAGCGGTAGCCGTAATACGTTGATGGATGCCGTCGATCAAATTTATGCGGGATTGGTAGATGATGCTCGTAGTGTAAACGGTTCTGCCGACCGTAACTCAAATATGGGGCTTGTCGGACGTGTAGATTATGACTTTTTGTCGAAATATATCGCTCAAGTAAGTTTCCGTTTAGACGGATCTTCGAAATTCAGAAATAAGAAATGGGGATTCTTCCCGTCTCTTTCTGTCGGTTGGCGTCTTTCTGAAGAATCGTTTATTAAAGATAATGTAGACTTTATCGATAATTTGAAAATTCGTGGTTCTATCGGTAAGATGGGGGATGACAACACTGATGCTTACTTGTGGATGATGGCATTCGATTATCCGGGTGGTGATAAATATGTATTGGGAGATCAAGGTCTTATTCCGGGTGTCGGAATGCCTCAGATACCAAATTATGATGCTACATGGTACACATCTACGACAAAAAATATAGGTTTCGATATGTCGTTATGGAGAGGTGCTCTTTCTGTTGAATTCGACTTGTTCCGCCGTGATCGTGACGGATTGTTGGCAAATCGTATAGTTTCTGTTCCGGGAACTTTCGGAGCTACATTTGCAAAAGAGAATATCAACTCGGATATGCAATCGGGTTTTGAATTAGTGTTGGGGCATGAAGGAAAAGTTGCTGATTTTACTTATCATATCTCAGGAAACTTTACCTATACTTTGGCTCGTAATAAATATATCGAAAGTACTCCGTCCGGAAACTCTTATGATAATTGGCGCAATAATCAGAATAATCGAAACAGCAATATCAAATGGGTATATGATGTTCGCGGACAATTCTCCAGTATGGATGAAATTTACAGGAATCCGGTTTTAGACGGTCTTTATACGCAGTATTCTTACCTTCCCGGAGACTTGATGTATGTCGATTATAATGAAGACGGTATTATCGATGATTGGGATAAACAACCTCTTCTTAGGGGGAATACTCCGGTGATGAACTACGGTCTTACTCTTGGCGGACAGTGGAAAGGTATCGATTTGAATGTGACATTCCAAGGTGCAGCTATGTTTAATGCTAACTTGACCGACCGACCGTTACAGTTCGGAGGAGCATGGGATATTTTCATGGATCGTTGGCATAAAGTCGATGCAGAAGGTAATCCCGCACCGTTCGATAGTGAGGGAACGTGGGTGGCTGGACGTTATCCGTCGACTCGTTTGCAAGATCCTCAAAACTACGGGCAGGAATCTACATATTTCTATAATAATTGTAGCTATCTGCGACTCAAAAATCTTGAGTTGGGTTACACATTGCCGAAACAATGGACGAATAAAATCGGGATCAGCAATCTTCGTATATATGCGAACGGGTTTAACTTATTCACGATCTGTTCTAAAGATCTGAATTATACCGATCCTGAAAATCCCGGAGGTTCTCTTGCCCGTTATCCGATTATGAGAAACTTTAATTTTGGTGTAAACGTAACATTCTAAAGGCTAATATGATGAAAAAGATTATATACGGGGCATTGGCCATGACGCTTACTTTCGGTACGATTTCTTGTAGCGATTTTCTCGACTTGGCGCCCATCAATAAAATTACAGAAAACGATATCTTCGGTAGTGAAGCCGGAATAGAGGCTTACATGGCTACTTTGTACAACCGCCTTCCGATAGAAGATTTCAATTACGGAAGTGAATCCGGATTTAATAATTGGGTCGGAGGTTGTTTTGTTCCGGCTCTGAGTTGTGATGAAGCTATTCATTGCGAGTTCCCTCATGAAATATTCGGACCGGCGACGGAAAATAATGCCTGGAATCAATGGTGGACATATGATAATGTGCGTAACGTAAATCAGTTGATTCAGGAATTAAAAGAATCTACGCTTTTCGCTCCGGAGAAACAAGAAGAGTTACTGGGTGAAGCATACGCAATACGTGCATGGTACTATTTCGGTATGGCGAAGCGTTATGGAGGTGTTCCTATAATAAAGGTCCCTCAAGAATACGATGATTCTAATCCTTCGGCTTTGTTAGTAAATCGAAGCACAGAGGAAGAGACGTATGAATTTATATTGGAAGATTTGGACAATGCAATCGCTATGCTTCCGCCGACCCGTTCGTCTCGGGAAAAATACCGAATCAATCGATATGCCGCAGCAGCTTTGAAAAGTCGTGCCATGCTTTATGCCGCTTCTATAGCCAAATATGGTTCGTATGATAAAAACGGATTGGTAGGGTTCGATGATCCTTCGAAAGCTGAATAATACTATAAAGAAGTAATCAAGGCGGTAGATGTCGTTCGTGAAGGAGGATATTCTCTATATCGTGGAAATGCAGACAAGGCAAAAAACTATCAGGAAATGTTCTGGATCAAGGGAGATTGTCCTGAAGTGATTTTTGTAAAGAAATATGAGTATCCCGATAAAGCTCATAACTGGGATTTATGGAATCAACCTTGGGGATACCGTTATCCGGAAGGTTATGGTTCTCGCTTGTCTCCGACATTGGATTTGATAGAGGCCTTTCCTATGGCAGATGGTACATCGGGAGAGTTTGAAACCAATTCTTCGGGTTGGATTGTCGGGGATGATGGAAATATTCTTGAGGTGAAAGACCGTACCGATCTTTTCGACGGACGAGATTCGAGATTGTATGCTACAGTTTTGATTCCCGGTGCTGAGTGGACCAATGCAAAAGGAGATGTAAGCGGTATAATCGATGTAAAAAGAGGAATTGCCGAAATGAACGGTCAGAATGTAACGATCTAAAAGAGGGAGGTGCTTTTACCGATCAGATTAGTTATACCGATCCGGAAACACAGAAAGATACTTCGATATATGTAATCGGGGCGCAAGGTGTCGGAGGTAATGCCGAATCTACTATTACCGGTTTGTATATTAAAAAATTCTTATATGAGGGAAATGCGACACAAGATCCGAAACATACGAGTGGAGAACAGGATTGGTTCGAATTCAGATATGCCGAAATCGAGCTGAATTATGCTGAAGCTGCAGCCGAATTGGCTACGATGGGGGTATCGGATTATGTAGCTAACGGATTGACTTATTTAAATGACGTACGTGACCGTGCAGGTGTAGAAGATGCTCCATCTCTTACAGTAGATGTCGTGCGTAATGAACGTCAAGTTGAACTGATGTATGAGAATCATCGGTTCTGGGATCTCAAACGGTGGCGTCAGGCCGATAAGGTTATGAATAATAAGAAGATGAAAGGTCTTTATCCATATTGGGTAGCTAATAAAAAGACTTGGATTTTTAGAAAAGTCGAAGTCGGTAATGCACATGATTTTAAGCCCTATTTGTATTATATCCGTATTAATGACGATCAGAGAAAACTGAATCCGGGCATCGAACAGAACCCCGGCTATTAATCGTCAGCAGATAAGTAAATAATAGAAATATGACAAGACTGTCTGGAAGTTTTCAGACAGTCCTTAAAAATAAAATTGTAAATACATGAAAAAGATTAGTTTGATATTTGCCATATTCCCTTTGTTGATGACATCTTGTTTTCAACTGGATAATTATGATGCTCCCGATGCGGGTATCGACGGGACTTTGATCGATATTGAGACCGGATCTCCGGTTTACACCGAACAGCCGGATGGCTGCCGTATTGAATTGATGGATCTTTCTTATGAAAATCCTACACCGCTTCAGTTTTGGGCTAAAGCTGACGGTACATTCCGTAATGTAGCTCTTTTTAGCGGGGATTATGATGTAACGCCGACAGAAGGTCCATTTTTCCCGGTAGAAGCCGAACGAGTACATCTTAAAGGTGTTACTAAGCATGATTTTAAGGTGACTCCGTTCCTGAAAGTAAATATAGAAGAGATTGTTTATGGAGAGCCCGGTTCGGCCGAGGTTACGGTTAAATATACAATCCTCCGTTCTACTACTCCGGAAGGAATGACTATCGGTAAGAAAACAATTTCCGAATCCAGATTGCTTTGCAATATCTATCCGGTAGTTTCCTGTTATAACAGTTGTTACATAGAGGAAAATTCTACGACAAAAGTGCTTAGCCGTTCTACAGATGCTTCGATAGAGTCAAAGGTATATGAAGACCCTGTCAAGAATTTGAAAAGCGGGCAGAAGTATTATATCCGTGTTGCCGCTCTGTCAAGCTGCAGCTATAATTCGACTTTGAAACGGTATAATTATACTCCTGTTATTGAAATTGTCGCACCTTAATTTAAACTGACATTATGACTTTGAATCTGAAAATAAAGACCTTGTTATTCTCTTTTTGTCTGGCAACTACTTCTGTGGCAGTTGCCCAGACTAAGGAGTTATATAAAGATATGAACGCTCCGCAGCATGAGCGGATTATGGACTTGTTGTCCCGTTTAACGGTAGAAGAGAAAATATCGCTTTTGCGGGCTACATCTCCGGGAATTCCCCGTTTAGGTATCGATAAATATTATCATGGGAATGAAGCGCTTCATGGAGTTGTTCGTCCTGGTAATTTTACTGTTTTTCCTCAGGCTATCGGACTGGCGAGTATGTGGAATCCTGAATTGTTGTATGAAATATCGACAGCGATTTCAGACGAAGCACGCGGACGCTGGAATGAATTGAATCGGGGGAAAGATCAAAAAGGTTTTTTCAGCGATTTGCTGACTTTCTGGTCACCGACAGTAAACATGGCTCGTGATCCTCGTTGGGGACGTACTCCTGAAACATACGGAGAAGATCCGTTCCTTTCCGGCAAATTGGGGGTTGCTTTTGTAAAAGGGCTTCAAGGTAATGATCCTCGTTACCTTAAAATTGTTTCTACTCCGAAACATTTTGCAGCCAATAATGAGGAGCATAACCGTTTTGAATGTAATCCTCATATCTCTGAACGGAATTTAAGAGAATATTATCTTCCGGCTTTCGAAAGTTGTATTAAAGAGGGTAAAGCTCAATCTATCATGTCTGCTTATAATGCGATCAATGATGTCCCGTGTACTTTGAACCCTTGGTTGTTGACTCAAGTTCTCCGGAAAGAATGGGGCTTTAACGGGTATGTCGTGTCTGACTGCGGAGGACCGGGTTTCTTGGTGACGCATCATAAATATGTGAAGACTCCCGAAGCTGCAGCGACATTGTCTATAAAAGCCGGTCTTGATTTGGAATGCGGCGACAATGTATATATCGAGCCTTTGATGAATGCTTACAAGCAATGTATGGTGACAGATGCAGATATAGATACTGCTGCTTATCGGGTTTTACGTGCCCGTATGATGCTGGGGCTGTTCGATGATCCCGAAAAGAATCCGTATAATGCTATATCTCCCTCTATCGTAGGGTGTGAGAAGCATCGGCAATTAGCATTGGAAGCAGCACGTCAAAGTCTTGTATTACTTAAGAACGAAAAGAACTTCTTGCCTTTAAATCCGAAAAAAGTAAAATCGATCGCTGTGGTCGGCATTAATGCCGGGAATTGCGAATTCGGAGATTATAGCGGTACTCCGGTGAATGCTCCGGTATCTGTTCTTGAAGGAATTAAAAATCGAGTAGGGGATGATGTGAAAATCGTATATGCACCGTGGTCTTCTTCGATTTCTGGATATGAGATGATTACGAAAGCGAATTTCCCGAATGGTTTGAAAGCTGAGTATTATGGAAATAAGAACTTGGAAGGAACACCGAAAGTGCGTACCGATGAAAATATCAATTTTGAACCGGCCAATCAAGCTCCCGATCCTTTCTTGCCGAAGTCTCCGTTGTCGATCCGCTGGAGCGGAGATCTTGTGCCGAGTGTATCGGGAAAATATACTTTGGCTTTTGCTACTGATGACGGCTGCCGGTTATATCTTAACGGTAAGAAACTGATCGATTCTTGGCACAATCGGGGGGTACAGACCGATAGTGTAGTGGTCGAGCTGAATAAGGGCGAAAAATATAATCTGGTTGCCGAATATTTCGATGACGGAGCTGAGGCTACGGCAAAATTATATTGGCGTGTTCCGGATGTAGGGAAGAAAGCTTTACTCGATCTTTACGGAGAAGCCGGACGGGCTATTCGCGAGTGCGATGTTACGGTTGCCGTATTGGGTATCAACAAGTCTATCGAACGGGAGGGACAGGACAGATATACGATAGAGTTGCCTGCCGATCAACAACTGTTTATCAAGGAAGCATATAAAGCTAACCCGAATACCGTAGTCGTATTGGTTGCCGGAAGTTCTTTGGCGATTAACTGGATTGATGAGAATATTCCTGCTATATTAAATGCCTGGTACCCGGGAGAACAAGGCGGTACTGCCGTTGCTGAAGCTTTGTTCGGTGATTATAATCCCGGAGGACGTCTTCCTTTGACATATTACAGAAGCCTTGATGAGCTTCCTGCTTTTGATGATTATGATATTCAGAAAGGCAGAACTTATATGTATTTTGAAAATAAACCTTTGTATCCGTTCGGATATGGGTTGAGTTATACCCGCTTCGATTATAAAAACCTGAAGAGTGAAGTTTCCGATGATGCCGTGAATTTGAAGTTTACGGTGAAAAATACCGGGAAGTATGCCGGAGATGAAGTTGCACAAGTGTATGTGCGTTTCCCTGAATCGGGAATAAAAGTTCCTTTAAAACAGCTTAAAGGTTTTGAACGTGTACATATAGGAAAAGGCAAGTCTGCTCAGGTATCTGTATCTATTCCTAAAAAGGAGTTGCGTCTTTGGGATGAGAAGGAGAGAAAATTCTATACGCCTTCGGGTAATTATATTTTCATGGTCGGATCGTCTTCGGATGATATTCGTTTACAGCAAGTAGTTAAACTTTAATAGAGGTTATTCATGAAACGACTATTAGTGATATTGATAATGTGCTACGGAGTTTTGGGTGGAATATCCGCTCAAATTTCCGGAGTACATTTTCCGAAAATGAAACCGGTGCAGACGCCTGTGTTCGTTTCGGTAGGAGGTGCGACGGAAAGTCCTGAAGCGCTTCATATTTGCCGGATCTTTCAGGGAATTATTAACCGGGATTCTGCGGAAGTGTTCCTTTCGACCGGAGATAAAGAATTAGACTGGTTTAAGTATTTAGACGTTAAATATAAACGTCCGGATCAAGGTGTTATCGTCACGGGTGAAAATCGGGGATTGCGCACTTTGTTCAAATCGTATAAAGACCGTTTGGATAAATTGGTAATATGTAATTTTTCGGATAATGACTATACCTTCAATATGGCGCTGTTGATGGCTTGTGCCGAAGATGCTTTGCCTGTATCGGAAGAACTTAAGGATGAGTTGGTTGCCGAGTTCGGATGGGATAAGGAGATCGTCGATATCCGGAATAATTGGAGCACGATAACTCAGGCTTATAATTGGGCATTAGAGGAAATTATGCCTAAACTTAACAAGCAATTGGTTTTTAGTATCGGCTTGCGTGACGATTGGAGAAATGGCGGTTGGCGTATTTATGATTATGCCGTGGCTTCACGCTCATTTGCTTTTTGGGTGGATGATGAGACGACTACGGGAAAGAATATTATTAAAAAAATATTAAATACGCCGGGATATCCTAAAAATGCGGTGGTAATGGGGTACGGTATGCATGGAGATGATCTTAATCTCACGACTAATCCCGAAGGGTTCGGATTTGTAGTGAGTGATCTTTTCCCGAATGCCAGTTATTATTCTTCGTTCCCTTCCGAAACATTTGAGGGGCGTCAGCCGGAAGGTGTGGCTGTTGATGCGGAAACGAATAAAGTATATGTCGCATTGCATTGGAGTGACGGGGACAATATTCAATTCAATCATAACGGGACATTGGATATTTGGAAACAGTCTGAACGGGGAAAAGTGCCTGTTTCTATGACTTTATCTCCGGCTTTGACCGAAATCGCTCCGTTCATTTTGCAATATTATTATGAGAATAGAACCGGTAATGATGAGTTTATCGGAGGTCCTTCGGGGGTACAATATATCCAAGAACCTTATTATAAACCGGATGATTATGAATCATGGTGTGTAATGAATGGACAGTATCTGAAAGCCGCCGGCATGTTCAGTACGGCATCCTCATTACGTTGGCCTGCACAACCTTTTTATAACAATGGTTTTGTAAAAACAGGAGTTACCGGGACTTTGGCATGGACAAACGGGGCTTACAAAGATGCCTATAACTGGTGCGGTATGCCGGTTGTCGGTACAGGCGGAGTTTGCAGTGATGAAGACGGTATTTATAATTATTTGAAGGGCGTTGCTGCTCGAAATGATATCCCTGTATTTACCGGAGTATATATGGTTCAGGCCGGATTGGGAGGCGCCGGATATGCTGCGATAAACCGTGTTGTGGAACGTTTGCAAAGCGAATTTCCCGGAAAATATGTGTTTCTGAAAGCCAGCGATTTGTTGGCTACGGCAAAAAGATATTTTACAGAGCGACAGAAACCTTATAAAGATTTAGCTATTCCGGGCCGCATAGAAGCTGAAGATTTCGATTTAGGAGGTCAAGGCGCCGGTTTTTATGATATGGCGACTTCTAATGAAGGCGGTGCATACCGAAATGAAGAGGGTGATTATGTCGGTGTGGGAGTCGGCGGATCGGGGTATCATATCGGCTGGACTACTACCGGAGAATGGTTGAATTATACGGTAAATGTCGAAAAAACAGCTACGTATAAGATGACTGTCCGTTATTCTACACCTTCAGGACAGGATAAAGGTATTTGTGTCATGTTGGATGATGAGGTGCTCTCTTCAATGGAATTGAAGTCTACATCCGGAGTTGACAATTATGCTGATTATATGGTAAGGGTAACGATACCGGAAGGAACTCATAATTTGCGAGTACAGATAACGAATGGTGGAATGAACCTCGACTATTACGATTTCGAAGAAGATACGGAGATCATTCCTGTAATAGAGAGAAGTAAAGGATATAAAATCATCGCGGTACATAGTGGTAAGGCGTTGGCTTTGAAAACGAATAATACGACAAACGGAACGAAAATTATTCAGAAAGAATATACCGGAGACGATACGGAAATATGGAGATTAAATGTTGCCGGTGATGCATGTTACGGTTTGCAGAATGTCGCTTCCGGACTGAATATCGTTTTGAGAGGAACGAATACGATCGGTCAATTTCCTTTTGATTGCACCGTGAATAACGGAAAATGGAATTTGTATTATCAAGGAGACGGCTGTTTCACTATCGTGCAAAAAGGAGCATTGAAATATCTCGAGGTTTCGGATAGTTCGATGGACGAAGGAGCGGAGCTATCTGTAGGAGATTTGACAGGGGAAGATAATCAGAAATTTAGGATAGAAGAAGTTGCAGACTACACGGGTGTGGATCACTCTATTATTTCTGAAAATTCTGTCGGTATTGCTTATCCGAATCCGTTTGTCAATGAAATATATATTCCGGTTTCTATAAAACAGTCTCAAGATATAGAAATTTCTTTATTCGATCTTGCAGGGCGTTGTGTATATAGAAATACGATATTCCTGAATGATGGTGATCGGGAATTGGTTGTTTCCGGGAATAACTTGCCTTCGGGAATATATGTTTGGAGATTGAACGGGGAGTCTGTTCGTTCGTATGGTCGTGTAGTAAAGAAATAGAGAATTTTGGAACCGACTATTTAAAGTCGGTTCCAAAAAGTTAAAAAACAACTTAATTATTATATACATTAACTTTTAAATTGTATGTTATGAAAACGAGAACAATTACTTTTTTAGGGCTTTTTGCCGGCTTGTTTGCGACGGCTTCGGCTGAAGACCTTGTCATTAAAATGACAGAAGAAAGCGGTGTCGAAATTGTGAATGATGCCCGTTTTGAT